>CAYNZF010000006.1:20388-41948 GCA_964401615.1 uncultured Oscillospiraceae bacterium | reverse complement strand
GCATTTTTATGATTTATCGTTCATATATTCAAAATAATTCAGATTAATTCTAAATTACTCACGAGAAATAAGGCTGTAATATCGCAATATTTGTGAGCATGTACATTATCAAACCATTTTTTTGAACTATTGTTCATAAATATAGGATCTTTTAAGCCAAACGTTATGTTATTTGGTAGAAATGGTAATCAAATAGATCGTTGAGCCAGTTGACGGCTTGAGTCATCCATAGACCGACACGAAGCGGGTAAGTCTGGCCTTGCATGGAAAGAGCATCCGCCGTAGAAAGTCCGTGATCGCCTTCCGCAAAAAGATGAAATTCAACAGGGACACCGATTTCCAGCGCTTTTGCAACAAACTCAAGCGTCGCAGCCGGGCGCACGATTTTATCCTCGCGGCAGGCAAAAATAAAATGAGGCGGACTTGCAATGTTGAGCATACGCAAGGGGTCGCGTTCAGCCAAGTCCAGATGGAACATGGGTCCAAAACGCTGAAGTTGATCTTGAGTGTAGGATCGAACGAAATCGGCCAGGTTGAGGACCGGATAAGCGCCGAGCACAGCTTGAACGGCCAAATCATCAGGGGAGGCCTCAAGGCCTGCAGTCCAGGTCATCTGCGCTGAAGTTGAGGCATAAAGACTGGACAAATGCCCACCGGCACTGAAACCAAGGACCGCGATATGTTGAGGATCGACTCTTAGCTCGGCCGCGTTTTTTTTGAGATACAAAACAGCGCGCGCCAAATTGAGCAAGGGCAAAGGATAAGCAGAATCCACCCCGTAGCCGTAATCCAAAGTAAAGGCTTGATAGCCTTGCATCATAAACTTCAAGGCAACCGGTTCTTTCATTTTAGCCGAACCGCCTCGGTAGGCACCACCCGGACAAATGATGACGGCGGGCATGCGCTCGGGCAGTTCCCAGCGCGAATTACCTTCATTGGGCGTCTCGAAACAGTAACTCTTTAAAACAGCCGCATCTTTTTGGCCTCTAAGTTTCGGAAAGCTGACCAAATCGTGTCGCACGTCTTACCTCAAAGAAATCTATGGATACCGGCTTTTTTCGTTAAAAAGTTCACTCTTGTTCACTCTGGGAAATTTTCTATAACACGTTTTTTAGTTCAATTCTTCAAATACTATGCTCACGTGGTAGTGACAACTTTCTCCGGCGGCCAGAGTTTTCACGGCCAATCCATCATCGAAAACCGCCGGACCCGCAGGCTCCAGACCCAGAGCGTAATCGCCCGCCGCCATAAGTTTCCATTCGCAGAGCAAGGGACACTCTGAACTGCGGTAGTTTACCGTCGCGGCCAGTCCCAGTTGACTGTTTTCGAGCCTGGCAAAAGCCTCCTCAGGGTTGTCCAAATGAAAATAGCACTGCTCTGCTCTGCCGGGACTTGCCTCTTCGATCAGAAGCGCCTGATCAAGTCCGGCTGCTGCTCCAGCGTCACGCGCTTCCAAACGTGCAGCGCTTGAAACGATACGGCAGCCGGGAGCAAGGAGTGGATAACCGAAATTAATGTGATACAGCAGCTTGATTTCAGCCGGCATAAAGCCATAGTTTTCAACGCGATCCACTATTTCGACCGCGCTGCTCTCGGTGTTGACCGTGATTTCTCTGTGCAGGGCCAGGTGATGGCCAAAAATGCGGGCCTCCCTGATGACGCCGCTGACTTTCAGTAATACATCATCGCCCGTGCTGTCGACCCAGCAGTTCACATTTTCAGCAGGGGTATTGTTGACAAGACCATGCAGACCGTGTTCTTCACTACCCGGGCCTGAATGACTGATGCCTCCGGTCGTCAACAAACCTCCGAAAAACTGCTTAAGAAAACCTTCATTGCCTTTTTCGGTAAAACTGTAGGGCGATTTAAGACCTGCCGCCAGAGCCAGACCCAGGTTCGCCCCTTTGTAACTCGCGCGGGCGATATCCAGGCCTCTGTCAGCCAGTATCAAGAGATTCAAGCCCTTGTCCGTTTTCACCTGCAGAGCAGCCATGCCGGCCGCAGGTCCATTTTCCATTCGGAAGCGCGTTATCCCGAAGTGCGCGGATGAATCTCCGGAATACTTCCTGAGCAACTCCAAATGAGCCGTTTTCATCGTCTTGTCCCTCCGTTATGCCCTGTTTATCGGGCAGCCTGAATAGGGCTTGTATTAAAGCTTGTCTTCTGTGGTTTTCACCAAAGTATAAACCGGATATTTTTCCGGAATGCGTTTACGCCCGTTCAATTCGACCAGTTCAATAAAAAAGAGTAAACCGACTACGGTGCCGCCGGCTGCTTCAATCAGCTCTGTATTGGCAAAAGCGGTCCCCCCTGTCGCCAGAAGATCATCGACGATGAGCACTTTCTGACCTTTGTGAATGGCGTCCGTATGCATTGCCAGAGTGTCTTGACCATATTCGAGCTCATAGTTCACTTCATACGTGTGGTAAGGCAGTTTTCCGGGTTTTCTGATGGGCACAAAGCCCTTCTTCATCGCATATGCGAGCGGTGCTCCCATAATGAAGCCTCTTGATTCGGCCCCTACGATTATGTCAAAATCCAGGTCTTTGACAAGGCCGGTCAGCTGTTCAATCAGAGCCTGAAACAATTCAGCATCCTGTAAAACGGTTGTGATATCGATAAAATCTATCCCTTCTTTCGGAAAGTTAGGGACATGTCTGAGTTTTTTTTCTAAGTCAATCATGGGGGCACCTCCAATAAGCAAGCTTAATTATACTTTAGCGCGACGGGGTTTTGTTGAAAAAAGACATTGCGGGCCAATATTTCCAAAGAAAAACCCACCCTCTCATTGAGCTGAAACCGACGACTCCATCAACTCCAGATAGGCCTCGAAGCTGCGCATGGCCACCTCGATCGGTTTGGGTCTGGACATGTCCAGACCGGCTTTTTTCAGGACATTGAGCGGATAATCGGAATTACCTGAAGACAAATAGCCCAGGAATTTTTCCACACTGCCTTTTTTCCCGGACAAAATGGCTTGCGAGAAAGCGGTCGCGGCACTGAAGCCCGTTGCATACTGATACACATAAAAATTGTAGTAAAAATGCGGAATGCGTGCCCATTCGTAGGAAATCTCTTCATCAAAGCTGAGGGCCTCACCGTAATAGGCACGGTTCATTTTGCCGTATTCTTCGCAAAGGTAATCCGCTGTCAGGGCGATACCGTTTTGATCGGCCACATGGACCAGCTGTTCGAATTGCGCGAACTGGGTCTGGCGGAAAACGGTGCCTTTGAAACCATCCAGATAATGGTTGATGTAGTGCAGGCGCAGTGTAGGATCCTGTTCGTGTTCGAGCAGATAAGCCGTCAAGAGGTTTTCGTTGGTGGTTGAAGCAATTTCAGCGAGGAAAATGCTGTAATCTCCGTAGACAAAGGGCTGGTTCCGGCGGGTCAGATAGGAGTGGACGCTGTGACCCAGTTCATGAACCAGAGTAAAAAGATTGTCCAGTGTATCTTGCCAATTGAGCAGGATGTAAGGGACCGTGTCGTAACCCCCGCCCGAGTAAGCACCGGATCTTTTCCCCTTGTTTTCAAGGACATCGATCCAGCGCTCCGAGAAAGCTTTCTCGAGAATGGACAGGTACTCTTCTCCCAGCGGAGCCAGGGCCTTCATTGTGATGTCCTTTGCCTCTTCGAAGGTAATTTTCACATCGGCCTCGGTCAGAGGCGTGTAGAGATCGTAGGAATGGAGCTGCTCGACACCCAAAATCTTTTTTCTCAGTGCCACATAGCGATGCAGCAGGGGCAGATTTTTCTGTACCGTTTTGACCAAATTGTCGTAAACCTTATCCGGGATCGAATTGTTGAACAAGGCCGCCTCACGAGCTGTTTTATAGCCTCGCACTTCCGCCAGGTAATTTTGGGCCTGCACATTGCCACCCAGCAGACTGGCAAAAGTATTCTTAAACTGTTTGTAAGTCTCATAGACCGATGTAAAGGCGGCTTCACGCACTGTACGGTTACGGCTCTCCAAAAAGCGGCCGAAACGTCCGTCAGTCAGCTCGACCTTCTCTCCGTTTTCATCTTCTATGTTGGGGTATTGCAGATCGGCGTCGCTGAGAATGGAAAAACTTTGCGATGAGGAATTGAAAATTCGCCCACCCTTGGCCAATAGCAGTTCTTCAGCATTGGACAGCGTGTGCGCTTTAGCGAGGCGCGTCTCTTCGATCAAGTGCTTGTAATCGCTGAGAGCAGGCGTAGAGGCAAAATATTTCGCCATTTTTTCATCGTTGATGGCGTTCAGCTCCGGTTTGAAAAACGCAATTTTCGCTCCGAATTTAGTGTAAATCGTAAAGGCGCGCTGCTGCATGGCCGTGTACTTGCTCACTGCTGTATCCGAGTCGTGCATCATGTGGGCATAGGCATAGAGCTTTTCCAGAGGTCGGGCCATTTTGGCGTAATATTCACAAGCCTTAAGCAGGTTTTTCCCGCTTTTGCCCAACTTACCCGCTTGCGTCGGCTCGCTTTCCAGCAATTCTTCGTATGCTTTGAACGCCTTCTCCCATGCGTCATCATCAGGAAATATTCTGGTCAAATCCCAAGTCATCTCCAAAGGCAGTTCGCTGCGCAGCGGTACCGCTTGTTCATTTTTTTCGATTTTTACATCCACCTGCGCTTCGCTGTTCTGCACTGTGGTTTTTTTACTGGATTTTTTCGCTGCCATAAAATTTGTCCTCTCCTTTTGTGACGGATTAAGGTGAATTTTCACTGAACGGGTAGTTGTTTCCCTATTTATGAACATTATCCTTCCATTTCACACCGGCAAAAGCAAGCGTTTTTCCTTGTCTGCCATTTCTTTTGCCAATTATTTAGCCTTATATAATTAAGCTCTAAAATCCCCAAGACACGCTTGTTTAGACCTTTTGCTTAGGTTTTATTAAAGCTTTTCTTCTGTTAGAATACCATTACCTTTTGATTACCAAAAGGTGTCAGTAAAAGGGGGGACCTTCGAAACAGTGGAACATGAAGTCATATGGGATAAAACGCTTGAATTTATAAAAAATACGGTTTCAAGCGTAGATTACAACACCGTTTACAAGCCCTTGCGTCCGGTCGAAATCGACGGCGCTTACCTGGTTTTGGAATGTAAAGACAGTATGCATCTGTCTTTTAGCGAGCATGAAAGAGACACCGTCGAAAGTGCCCTTAAAAACGCCTCCCCTTCGCGTCTTATGGTACGTTTTGTTTTGCCTCAGGCCAAAAAACAAACGGTGTTCAAAGCGGCTAAAGAAGAAATGTCATCCGGAAACCTTAACCCTTCACTGAATTTTGACAACTTTGTCGTCGGAACCGGAAATAATTTCGCATACAATGTCTGCTGTTCGGTCGCCAAGCTGCCGGAATCCGACAATAAATCAAAAAACATGTTCAATCCACTCTTTCTTTACGGTGGCTCCGGTTTGGGCAAAACGCATCTGATTCAAGCCATCGGCAATGAAATCATCGACATGCATCCTGAAAAAAGAGTGGTCTACACGCAATGTGAAACCTTCCTGAACGAGTTTATCTCTTCTTTGTCGGGTAAATCCTTTGAACCTTTCAGAAAAAAGTATCGCAATTGTGATTTTCTCTTGATTGATGACATCCAGTTTTTAGAGAACAAAGAAGGCACCCAGGAAGAATTTTTTCACACCTTCAACGCGCTCTACGAACGGGGCAGCCAAATCGTACTGACCTGCGATAAACCACCCACACAGCTGAATTCACTTGAAAAACGACTGATAACCCGCTTTTCAAGCGGTGTCCTGGTTGACATTCAAGCACCGGATTATGAAACACGCGTCGCCATTCTAAAAAATATGGCCAATTCAAATTATGTCGAATTTCCCGACGATGTTCTCGATTACATCGCCAGTAATATTTCATCCAATGTCCGTGAACTCGAAGGAGCCTTTAAAAAGGTCCTTGCCTATACCCAGCTTCAAGGTGAAGTCACCTTGAGCATGACGCAGCAGGTTTTACATGACATGATCCATCCGCAGGCCACTAAAAAAGTAAATGCTGAAACCATCATCGCTGTAATATGTGCCTATTACAACATTACCGTTGACGACATCATGTCACCCCGCCGCGATAAAAATATTGCCTATCCCCGCATGATGGCCATGTACTTTTTCAGGACGATTCTTGACATGACTCTGGGTAAAATTTCAGAGTATTTTGGAAAAAAGGATCACACAACGGCCAGGAGCGCATGTAAAAAAATTGATATAATAGTAAAGGAAAAGGAAGTTCCTTTCTGTGACGAAATCGAAGAACTCAGGAAAAGAATTTCTTTGTGATACGGATTTACGGATATTAATCCGTTTCTTGTCCACAAAAAGATGCACATGTGCTCAACTTCCCGGTGAATAAAAAGTGTGTAAGTTTTTTATCCACAACAAGAACAAATTAAACACAAAACAAAACCCATGAACTGAGGGGCTTAAACACATAAAAAATGTCTTATGAATGCTGGAAACATTGGGTTTGAAGACTTGAACACATTATGCACGGCCCCTATTAATAAGACTACTAAATAGACTATTTAACATAAGTATCGACCACGGCTGAACAGGTTTTATATAAAAGGAGAACAAGATGAAATTTATTTGTGCGAAAAATGATTTGCTGGAAGCGGTGAGCAGCTGCCAACGCGCGGTGTCGCAGCGCTCAACCATGGCAATACTCGAAGGCATCCTCATCGAGGCCGATAAAGATCTTGTTTTGACCGGTTATGACACACAAATTGGCATCCGTGTCAGTTGCATGGCAGAAGTAAGCGAAGCAGGAAAGCTGGTGATCAACGCCAAGCTCATCAACGAAGTCGTACGCAAGCTGCCCGATGGAATGGTTGTCTTTACTCAAAAACAAGAGGGTTTGATTGAACTCAGCGCGGGTCGCAGTTCTTTCAAATTGAAAGTGATGGAAGCAGAGTCATATCCTAAACTTCCCGACATCGATCTTGAAAAATCCGAAAAACTGGTAATCAAGCAAGCCGTGCTGAAAGAAATGATCAATAAGACTGTTTTCGCAGTCAGCACTGACTCAGCCAGACCCAATTTAAATGGTGCTCTGCTCAGCTGTACACCTGATAAGGCCTCAATGGTTGCCATCGATGGTTTCAGACTGGCTCTTTATACCGTCAACAGAGATGAGGAGACCGCGGCCTGGCCCAGTACAAAATTCATTATTCATGGAAAAACATTGCGTGAACTGGTCAGTCTCTTAAGAGACAAAGGTGTTGTATCAATGTTCGCGACCGGCAATCACATCATGTTTGATATGGACCATGTTCGCCTTGTTTCAGGGCTTATTCACGGTGAGTTCATGGATCATACCAAAATTCTGCCCAAGAGCAGCCAGAGCGTGCTGCACGTCGAAACGAAAGAACTGTTGAGCGCATTCGAAAGAGCGTTCCTGATGGTTTCCCTTGAGGACAACCGCTTCCCTGTTTCGCTCCAGAGCCTTGATGAAGAAAGTCTGCAGTTGAGTATTGACTCGGTGCGCGGCAGCTTTGTTGAGGAGCTTAAAGTGCAGCTTGAGGGTGAAAGTATTTCGTCAGACTTCAATCCACGTCTGGTGATGGATGCTCTGAAAGCAATCGACGATGAGCGCATTAAATTAAATTTTACCGGTTCTGTGGGTCCCTGTGTGATTGAACCCGAAGACGGAGAGGGTTTTGCCTATTTAATTCTTCCCTTGCGGAAATTTTGACGTCGTTAAAGGCATCGGTCAGAGGATTGCATGGAAGTACGTAAACTTGAGCTGCGTCAATTTCGTAATTATGAAGCTTGTGCGCTGGAGTTTTGTCCCGGTGTCAATGTTATCAGCGGTGAAAATGGTCAGGGAAAAACGACTCTGTTAGAGGCGATTTTTCTGTGCACTTGTGCGCGCTCCCATAAAACATCCAAAGACAAAGAGCTCATTCAATTTAATACCAATGAATATTCCGTAAACCTGGAATTTGTGGCCAATCCTCTTAAAAATAATTTCGCGGAAACGCTGGAAATCACTTATTTGGATACCATCCCGGGCCTTCAGGAGCGCAGCAGAATCAGTCGCGTAGTCAAGTACAATGGTGTCAAACTTGATCGAGTCGCTGAAATGATGGGCCTTTTCAATGCGGTTATTTTTGCACCTGAAGATATTATGCTGGTCAAAGAAGGACCACAAGGACGCAGACGTTTTTTGGACCTTATCATTTCTCAGGTCAATCGCCACTACTTCTCTTCCCTGCAGCTTTACAGCAGCATTCTCTTACAACGCAATCGTCTCTTGAAGCAGATGAAAGAAGAGCAGCGGGGCTCTCGTAAGCCTGCGGAACATTTTGCCAGCCAATTGGCTGTTTGGAATGAACAGCTCAGTAAACATGCTGTTGAAATCATCACTCAACGTTTAAAATTTTCTGAGTTACTGGCTAAACACGCCGCATACTATCATCAGGAGATTTCCTCCGGTGCTGAAAATTTAACGGTTCGATATGAAAGCCTCAGTGGATTGACGGTTGAAAGCAGCCGCGAAGAAATCGCGTTAAAGTATCAAGAAACGCTCAAAAGGCATGAGTCAGAGGATGTTTTTCGTGGCTCGACTTCCGTTGGACCACATCGCGACGACATCAGCTTAAGCTTGGAAAATAAGTCGCTCCGCTCTTTTGGCTCACAAGGTCAGCAACGTACAGCCGTCTTATCTCTCAAACTCGCAGAACTTGAGTTATTGCGGCAGCATACTGGACAAACGCCTGTTTTATTGCTGGATGATGTTTTGTCGGAATTGGATGAGAATCGACGCTTGAGTTTGGTCAACAGTCTTCAGGACGCTCAGGTTTTCATCACCTGTACGGACGTCGATGAAGTTCACGAAAAGCTGCGAACATTGCTGGCGGACAAAGGCAGCCGCAGCTATATTGTGAGCCGAAATAGTGTAGAAATGGTATAATACTCGCATGTATGTTCATATTGGCGGAGAATGCACAATTACAGATCAAAGCATCCTTGGGATATTTGATTTTGACGCGTTGACTGAAATGGCAGAGGAAACCACGCTGCAATTTTTAAATTCAGCAGAAATAGAAGGCCGTTTGGAAAGTCTTCCGGGATCACTTCCTCTTAGCGTGGTCCTGACTTTAAATAAAGTATATCTCTCCCCTCTCTCCCCTGATGTGTTACAGCATCGGTTGTTGAAAAAAGGCTGAGAGATCGTTATAGCTTGCATATGACTACAAACATAGACGATAGTTATTAAAGGAATTTATGAATAAAAAAGAGACAAAAGACACCAAAACGCTGCTCGACCTCATCGAGGCGGTTGATGATACTGATGAAGAAGGCTTGCGCAACGAAGCCCTGAATCCTCATGCTTTGATCGATGACGATTTCAAAGAAGAGCTCAGGCTTACAAGTGGACAAGACGAATTCGATACCCACAACAGTGAGACTTATTCTGAGTCCGATATTCAAGTTCTCGAAGGGCTTGAAGCCGTTCGCAAACGTCCAGGCATGTACATCGGTGACACCACACTGCGCGGGCTCCACCATCTGGTTTACGAAATAGTGGCAAATTCCGTAGATGAAGCGCTTGCAGGACGTTGTGATCTGATCACAGTCACACTGAACAATGACGGATCAGTAACAGTTGTAGACGATGGCAGCGGCATTCCCGTTGGTATTCATCCGAAAATGGGCATACCTACCGTTGAAGTGGTTCACACCATGCTTCATGCGGGTGGAAAGTTCGGCGGAGGCGCTTATAGTGTCTCAGGAGGTCTGCACGGCGTCGGCGCATCGGTTGTCAATGCCCTGTCTTCTCGTTTCGAAGTCCTGGTCAAACGCGAAGGCCTGATTCACCGCATTGCTTTTGAAAGAGGTATCACCACGGTTCCGCTAGAAGTAGTCGGAACGTGCGACCCTTCTGATACGGGCACGAAAACCGTGTTTACACCGGACCCGCAGATGTTTCCTGACACACACTTTGATTTCAATGCGATGATCACACGTTACCGCGAGATGGCTTTCTTGAACAAGGAAGTCACCATCCATTTGATTGATGCTCGCGAAGAACCCCGGATTGAAAAAGTTCTGCATTATGACGGGGGCATCGTTTCATTTGTTGAATACATAAATAAGCATCGTGACCCTGTGCATGCTTCACCGATTTACATCGCCAGCAAACAAAATGAAAGCTTTATTGAAGTTGCCCTTCAGTACAACAATTCTTACATAGAGAATGTTTATTCATATGCCAACAACATCGCTACAATTGAAGGCGGGACACATTTGACCGGCTTCAAATCCGCCTTAACAAAAGTCATGAACGATTATGCTCGAAAATACAACTTTTTAAGTAAAACGGACAAGAATTTTCTTGGTGAAGATGTTCGTGAAGGGCTGAGCGCCATTATTTCAGTCAAACTACCCGAGCCGCAGTTTGAAGGTCAAACCAAATCCAGGCTGGGTAACGCGGAAACAAGAACACAAGTAGAATCGGCTATGAATGATAAACTTGCCGCTTACCTGGAAGAAAATCCTTCTGTCGCCAAAGCAATTATGGAAAAATGCACCTCCGCGGCCCGGGCACGTGACGCAGCGAAGAAGGCACGCGAACTGACACGCCGTAAAACGACTTTTGACAGCGTTGCCCTGCCCGGCAAACTGGCAGACTGCCAGGAAAGTGACCCGACCTACTGCGAAATATTCATAGTCGAGGGTGATTCTGCTGGTGGATCCGCCAAAAACGGGCGTGAACGTAAATACCAGGCCATACTTCCCTTGTGGGGAAAAATGTTGAACGTTGAACGCTCCCGCGTGGACAAAGTCTATGGTAACGAAAAACTATCACCCGTTGTCATGGCCCTCGGAGCAGGCATCGGGAACGAATTTGATCTTTCAAAATTGCGCTATGGAAAAGTAATCATCATGGCAGACGCGGACGTTGATGGAGCTCATATACGCACACTTTTGCTTACGTTTTTCTACCGTCACATGAAAGCACTCGTCGATGAGGGGCATGTCTACATAGCATGTCCGCCACTCTACAAAATGACTTACGACAAAGAAGAAATTTATGCCTACACCGATGAAGACGCAGACAAGGTGAGGGTGGCTCATCCCGGTAAAGAACCTAAAATACAACGTTTCAAAGGCCTCGGAGAAATGAGCGCCGAACAATTATGGGAAACTACGATGAATCCGGCATCACGCAGACTGTTAAAGGTTGTCGTTGAAGAAGCTCAGGATACCGATGAAACAATCTCTTTGTTGATGGGCGACAAGGTAGAGCCCAGAAGAGAATTTATCCAAGAAAACGCCCGCTACGCCATGTTGGACATTTGATCCACTAATTAAAGTCTGAAGTGCCGGAAAAAAGCCGTTTTGCGAGAAAACGTCGTTAAGATGGTGATTCTTCAGGGAAAACCCTGATACTATTATTATTAACAGCCTAAACTCAGCTCTAAGATTCAGAAGAAGACATTGCGCCCTGTGTTTACGGACACGGGGCCTTTGTTTCACGTGAAACAAAAAGGCTTATGATTGATTATGATCCGCGATGTTTCACGTGAAACAAGATTGTAGGAATGTTGTGGCCAAGCGTGCTGGTGCCTGTGTTAGAATAATTTTCAGATTATCAGCGATTAACGAGGTGGATATGGGCATAAAGCTTGCAATTGTAAATCAAAAGGGCGGCGTTGGAAAAACAACCAGTACGATTAATTTGGCTGCCTACCTTGCTTTGAGGGGAAAACGAACACTTCTATTTGACATCGATCCACAAGGTAACGCGAGCTCCGGATTAGGAATCAATAAAAACGATCAAGAATTCACGACTTATGATGTGTTAATCGATGGAAAAAATGTGGACGAAGTATTACAGAAGACGGCTCAGAACAATCTTCAAGTGGCTCCGGGGAACATCAATTTGGCAGGAGGAGAAGTTGAACTGGTGAACATTGAAGGCCGGGAGCATCGCTTAAAAAATGCTTTGGCCGAAATGAAGACCCCTTACGACTTCCTTTTAGTTGACTGCCCACCTTCCCTGGGCTTATTGACATTAAACGCTTTGACCGCGGTCGATGGCCTGATTATTCCGATTCAAGCAGAATATTATGCGTTGGAGGGTGTCAGTCAGTTAGTTGAAACCATCAACACGGTGAAAGGCTCTTTAAATTCTAAACTGAGCATCTTTGGCGTATTGATGACAATGTCTGACGCGAGGACCCAACTGGCACAGCAAGTAGAAAAAGAGGTGCGCAACTATTTTGGAGAAATGGTATTTAACACGGTTATCCCACGTAATGTTCGCTTGAGTGAGGCACCCAGCTACGGACAGAGCATCAACCTCTACGACCGCCGCTCAAAAGGCGCGGAAGCCTATCACCAATTGGCCAAAGAAGTCATTAAAAGAGAAAAGAGGTTTAGTAATGGCCGTTAATAAGAATAAAGCTTTGGGCAAAGGTTTGAATGCACTTTTGCCCAGAGAGAGCATCCCCGGAAACGAGGGCAGGACAATTCTCGAGCTTTCAATCAACGACATAAATCCCAACGAGTTACAGCCGCGAAAAAATTTCGATGACGTGAGGCTGCGTGAGCTGGCTGATTCCATCAAAGAAAACGGCGTACTGCAGCCCATAATTGTGACAAGACAGGGAGAGAGTTACCATATCGTCGCTGGAGAGCGCCGCTGGAGAGCGTCACGTCTGGCCGGACTCAAAACCGTTCCGGCTATTGTGCGCGAATTAAGTGAGAAACAAGTCCTGCAGCAGGCCCTGATTGAGAATATTCAACGTCAGGATTTAAATGCGTTGGAGGAAGCGGAAGCCCTGGAGCGTTTGCTCAAGGAATACGAAATGACCCAGGAAAGCCTGGCCAAAGTAGTCGGACGGAGCAGGCCGGCGGTCGCGAATTCCCTGCGCTTGCTGAAACTGAGCAGTAAAGTTCAAAAACTCCTGCGCAGTGAACAATTGAGTGCGGGTCACGCGCGCGCTCTCCTGGCCTTGCCGGAGACAAAACAGCAGGAAGATTTAGCTGAAAAAGTTATTTCCCTGGAAATGAGTGTCAGAGAGACAGAAAAGACCGTCAGTAATCTATTGAATCCCAAAATGCCAAGGAAAAAAGTAAATTCAGATTCTGCTTATACATTGAGTATAAAAAAAGTGGAACAGGAACTCAGTGCGCGCATGGGTACGAAAGTCACACTCAAGGACAAGCATAATAAAGGAACTATTTTGATTGAATATTATTCTGCCGAAGAATTAGAACGTTTATTGGAAGTGTTGAAAAACTAGAGTCCCGGTCTACGCGGCCCGCACGAACGCTTGTTTCGAGGCGATTCAGAATGTATACTGGCTTAATCTTTGTGTTTACACGAAAGGACGATTTTCATGCGTGAAAAAATTGAAATGACAAAAATTGAAAAAAGCCGTTTGGATAGGGAGAAGCGCTTAAACGCTTTGAAGACCAAAGATGGCGGGAAAAAGCAAATTCAAACCAGCAGCCGGCTGGGGCGCATTATGTTTCCACTTGTTGCAGTGGCGATCGTGCTGGCGGCCGCGCTTTGGCTTGCTTTTGCCACGGGTTTCGCCCAGGGAATGATGAACCCGCTCAGCGTCGGCGGCGAAAAAATCAGTATGAAAGAATTTACTTACTACTATAAGTCTACCTTGGGTACTTATCAGAGTTTTGTTTCTTATGGTCTGGCGCCGGCTGACGCGAATGGCATGCTCGACGTAACGGCTGCCTGCAGTATGCCCGGTTACGAAAACAAAACCTGGAAAGACTATGTGCTTGATCAAACGGTCGACCAGATCAAGGAAGTCAAAGCAATTTCAGCAGTAGCCGCGGAAAAAGGTTTTACTTTCAATGATGAGGACCAAAAAACGCTTGATGAACAGCTCACGGCGATCAGAGCCAGTTACCCTACTGACGCTGAACTCAACAAGGTTTTGTTTGAAAATTACGGGCAAGGCGTGAGCGTCGATTATTTTACCCAAATGATGAAGACGGCGATCCTCAGTGATCGTTTTGCCACGGAATACCCGAAAAGCTACAATATCAACAACGACGAAATCCAAAGCTATTATAATGAAAATAAAGATACAATGGATTTGGTGAGCTACAGGCAATTTGTCTTTGAGATTCCGACCGAAGCGGAAACTGAAGAAGACAAGACAAGCGCTCAAGCAGAAAACAAGTCAAAAGCCGCGGAAATGCTCGAAAAAATTACGGATGCTGAAAGCTTTAAGGCGGAAGCTCTGAACTATGCGGCTGACGACAAGAAAGTAAATTATGAAAGCGGTGACATCACGTTAAATGAAAAGGTCACTTCAAGCTACACTTCGGCGGTAGCGGATATTCAAACCTGGTTATATGATGAAACACGCCAGGTCGGAGATAAGACACAAATCAGCAGCGGAAACAATGAATATGTCTTGTACTTTGAAGGACGTGAACGCCTGGATAACAAATTACCGACGGTTTACCACATTCTGATCGGTTCACCGACGGCCACAAGCAATCCTGATGAAGCGCAGCTTGAGAAAGACAAAGTGACGGCTGAAGAACTGGCTGCGAAAATCAGCAGCGAGGATGATGCCAAAAAGCTGGGTGAAATCATGAAAGCTGAAGGTACGACCAGGGAAGCGACTTTGCTCGATAACATCTCTTGGAAAACCATGGATACGGCTTTTAACGATTGGATTTTTGATGAAGGGCGCAAGCCCGGAGACGTGGGTGTCGTTAAAACCACCTATGGCTATCATGTCATCTACTATATCAGCCAGTCTGAACAAGCCGAATGGGAATACAAGTCAGAACTGGCGCTCCGTTCCAAGAAATTCAGCGATGAAAAGGCGGCCTGGTTGGCAGAAGAACGCTTCAACGCAGTGAAAAGCAACGCGGCCATGAGGTACGTGGTTTAAATTATTTTCCGTGACTTGATAACATGCATAAAACAAAAGCTTGAAATTTAGTACTATTTAAGAAATGGACCGCTCTTTTGCCGGCTTAACAGCGGCAAAAGGGTGGTTTTTATATGAAATCGGACCTGCTTTGTGCACATTGGAGAATATTGCCAGAGAAATGGAATAACTTCGTTACAATTACAGAAAATGCTTGACAAAGTCGATTTGATAGGGTTCGTAGATTGACGATGCCTTTGTAAAGATGTTAAGATGCTGGAGTATGTTGCATGCTGGCGCTTTGTCCCTATTTGCTTGTCAAAGAGGGGCTTTTTTAGCTAGATATGCATTGAAATAGCCTGTTTCAGGCCGCGTCGGGTTTCGGCCGGGCGACGACGATCATGAGGTGAATGATTCTATGGTGCATCCGGTAAAACTGGGTAGAGCAGAGCGAATGACTTATTCGCAGCTCAACGAGGTGATTGAATTTCCGAATCTGGTGGAAATTCAGCGTAATTCTTACAAATGGTTTTTGGAAGAAGGCTTGATGGAGGTGCTGCGCGACATTTCGCCGATCACCGCCAATCTGTCCAATCTCGCGAGCTCGATGAAGTTGTCATTTATTGAAAAAGAATTCGATGCGAGTCAACCTTCTCTTTCAATTGAACAATGTAAAAAACGCGATGCGAATTTTGCGGCCCCCCTTAAAGTAAAAGTTCGGCTTGAAAAACCGGACGGCTCTATCGATGAGTCCTCTGTATATATTGGTGAATTTCCAATCATGACAGAAAACGGTACCTTTATTATCAATGGCGCAGAGCGCGTCATCATCAGTCAGCTGGTGAGGTCTCCGGGCGCGTACTATTCGCATTCCAAAGATCCCAAGACCGATAATGATCTTTATTCCTCACAAATCATTCCCAATCGCGGCGCGTGGATCGAATACGAAAGCGATGGCAACGATATTCTTTATATCCGTGTCGACCGTGCCCGTAAATTTCCCTTGACCGTGTTCCTGCGTTCATTGGGTTTTGGAACAAACGCTGAAATATTCGAGACTTTTGGTCATAACAAATACCTTGAAGCGACTTTAGCCAAAGACGTTTGCACCAATAGAGACGAAGGCCTTCAAGAATTGCACCGGAAACTGCGTCCGGGTGAGCCTGTCGCCGTTGAAGGCGCGGAAGCCTTGCTGCGGAATCTGCTCTTCGACGCGCGCCGCTATGACCTGGCACGTGTCGGCATTTACAAATTAAACAAAAAACTGGCTTTGGCAGAACGTATCCGCGGTCATCGCCTGGTCGACAATGTCGTCAGCGAAGACGGTGAGCTATTGGCTGAAGCGGGCACCGTTGTCTCAGATGAACTGGCGTGGGCGATTCAACAAAGCGGTGTGAACCGTGTTGAAATCAAACCTCTGCTGAAAGCGGGCGACAAGCTTCATGAATCAGATGAAGTGGTTACCGTCATCGGTAATGGACGAGTGGATTGCGCGCAGTACCTGACGGATACCTATGGCGCGGAGAAGCTTGAAGGCCTGGACCTGAAAGCCTGCGGCATCGTTGAGAAGGTGCGCTACTCGATTCTGCGCAGCCTCCTGGCCCAGTTTGACGCGGATCTGACTGAAAAAGACGGGAACTTCATTAAGAGACTGTCCGAGGAACTGAGTAAAGCGAAAGCTGATCTTTGCCCCAAACACTTGACCATGGAAGATATTGTCGCTTCTGTCAGCTATTTCCTGGGTTTGTTCTACGGTGTGGGCATGACGGACGATATCGATCATCTCGGCAATCGTCGTGTGCGTTCCGTTGGTGAACTTTTGCAAAACGCGGTCCGGGTCGGTTTTGCCCGTATGGAACGTGTGGTCAGAGAGCGGATGAGCTCCACCACGGAAGCCGGTAACGACAAAGTCACGCGTATTGTGAATACTCGTCCTGTGAGCGCCTCCATCAAAGAGTTTTTCGGCTCCTCACAGCTCTCACAGTTTATGGACCAGCCCAATCCTTTAGCGGAACTCACCCACAAACGACGTCTTTCAGCGCTCGGACCGGGTGGTTTGAGTCGTGACCGCGCCAACTTTGAAGTGCGTGACGTACATACTTCTCACTACGGACGCATGTGTCCGATTGAAACACCTGAAGGACCGAACATCGGCTTGATCAACTCGCTGGCGACGTATGCTCGTGTCAATGAGTATGGTTTCATCGAAACACCTTACCGTATCTACGACAAGGAAAAGGGTGTAGTTACCGACAACATCCAGTACATGACGGCGGATCGCGAAGATTACTTCTACATCGCCCAGGCCAATGAACCACTGGATGAAGAGGCCCGCTTTAAGGCCAAACGCGTCACGGTGCGCTGGCTCGATAAATTCCTTGAAGTCGAACCCCACATGGTTGACTTGATGGACGTTTCTCCGAAACAGGTCGTATCAGTCGCCACCTCGCTGATCCCGTTCCTGGGCAACGATGACGCCAACCGCGCCCTCATGGGTTCGAACATGCAGCGTCAAGCCGTGCCTTTGATCAAAACCGAGTCACCCATCATCGGCACAGGTATGGAATACCGCGCCGCGAAGGATTCCGGTGCATGCGTGGTCGCCAAACGTTCAGGTTCGGTCGAGTTCATCGACGCCGATCTGATCGTGGTCGCCCATTCCAAAACTCAAAAAGACAATTACAAACTCGTCAAGTACCAGCGCTCCAACCAGGGCACCTGCATCAACCAACGCCCACTGGTCAAGGTTGGTGAAAAAGTTGAGGCCGGGGATATCCTGGCTGACGGTCCTTCCACCGATAACGGCGAACTGGCCCTCGGTAAAAACGTCTTGATCGGCTTCATGTGTTGGGAAGGTTACAACTACGAAGACGCGGTCCTGATCAATGAACGTCTGGTCCGTGAAGACGTTTATACCTCTATCCACATTGAGGAATACGAGTGCGAAGCCCGCGATACCAAACTGGGTCCTGAGGAAATCACTCGTGAAATCCCCAACGTGTCCGATGACATGCTGAAAAACCTGGACAATAAGGGTGTTGTACGAGTGGGTGCGGAAGTGCACGCCGGTGACATCATTGTCGGTAAGGTCACACCCAAAGGTGAAACCGAGCTGACCGCCGAAGAAAGACTCTACAGAGCCATTTTCGGTGAGAAGATCCGCGAAGTTCGTGACACTTCGGTGCGCGTGCCTCACGGTGAATCCGGTATCGTGGTCAATGTCGTCGAATTCGATAAGGACAACGGCGATGATATGAAGCATGGCGTCAACCAGCTGGTGCGTGTCTATATTGCGCAGAAAAGAAAAATCTCTGTCGGTGACAAAATGGCCGGCCGCCACGGTAACAAGGGTGTTGTTTCACGCATCCTGGCAGAAGAGGATATGCCTTTCCTGCCTGACGGCACACCGCTTGATATCGTGCTCAACCCCCTGGGTGTTCCTTCACGTATGAATATCGGCCAGCTGCTCGAAGTCCATTTGGGTCGCGCAGCGCGTCAGTTGGGTTACAAAATCGCGACACCGGTTTTTGATGGCGCAGCGGAAGCCGAAGTTTCGGAAGCTTTTGTCAAAGCAGGGATCGACCCGGATGGTAAAACCGTTCTTTACGATGGCCGCACCGGCGAACCTTTCGAAAACCGCATCACCATCGGCATCATGTACTACCTGAAGCTGCTGCATCTGGTCGACGATAAAATTCATGCCCGTTCGATTGGTCCTTATTCAATGGTTACACAGCAACCCCTGGGTGGTAAGGCCCAATTCGGTGGCCAGCGTTTCGGTGAAATGGAAGTTTGGGCACTTAAAGCCTACGGCGCTTCTTACACATTGAGAGAAATTTTGACAGTCAAATCAGATGACATCAACGGTCGTACCAAGACCTATGAGGCCATTGTCAAAGGTGAAAACGTCCCTGAATCGGGCGTTCCTGAATCCTTTAACGTGCTGGTCAAAGAATTGCAGTCACTTTGTCTGGACGTAACCATTTACACACGCGACAAAAACAAACTTGAGCTCAGCGAAGGGCTTATCCCGGATGACTCGAATTTTTCGACCTTCGAAAACCTGAGACTGGCCGGCTTAACGGATTACGAATTGTCGCAGGAACTGGCTGCCAACGGATATACAACCGGTCAGCTCTCCGAAGACGGCGGCTTAACTTTGCTTCCGGATGACGATGATATCGCCGGACTGGATGATTTGGAACCGAATCCGGACGAACTGGTTGAAGAGCTGGTGGCTGATGACGACAGCGAACTGTAAGCAGCGGGCTTAAGGAGAACAATTACATATGGAAATAAACAATATTGATGCAATTGGAATCGCGATTGCATCCCCGGAAAAAATTCTCAGCTGGTCGAGGGGTGAAGTAAAAAAACCCGAAACCATCAACTACCGCACCCTGAAGCCGGAGCGTGACGGACTCTTCTGCGAACGCATTTTCGGACCAACCAAGGACTGGGAGTGCTATTGCGGAAAGTACAAAAAGGTCCGCTACAAAGGCATCGTCTGCGACAAGTGCGGCGTTGAAGTGACCCGTGCCCGTGTGCGTCGCGAAAGAATGGGCCACATCAAACTGGCAACCCCCGTTTCACACATCTGGTACTACAGGGGCATCCCCAGCCGCATGGGCCTCATCCTCGACATGTCGCCGAAAAACCTGGAGAAGATTCTGTATTTTGCCAATTATGTGGTACTTGAAGCGGGTGATACCGCGCTGGAGTACAAGGGTCTGCTGAGTGAACGCGAGTACCGTGAAGCCCAAAAACAATACGGGCGCACGGCTTTCCGTGCTCAAATGGGTGCTGAAGCAGTGAAGGAACTGCTGCAGGCGATTGACGCCGATCAACTGGCCATCGATTTACGCGAGGAATTGCATAGTGCTTCCGGGCAAAAACGCGTCCGTTTGATCAAGCGGCTGGAAGTGGTCGAGTCTTTCAAAAAATCCGGAAACAAGCCGGAATGGATGGTTCTCGACGTACTGCCGGTACTGCCTCCCGATCTGCGCCCGATGGTGCAGCTGGATGGTGGCCGTTTTGCCACTTCGGACCTCAATGACCTGTATCGCCGTGTCATCAACCGCAACAACCGTTTGAACAAATTGCTCGATCTGGGTGCTCCTCAGATCATCGTGCGCAATGAAAAACGAATGCTGCAGGAGGCCGTGGACGCTTTGATCGACAATGGCCGTCGCGGACGTCCTGTCACCGGTGCCGGAAACCGCGCGCTCAAGTCCTTGTCCGACCTGCTCAAGGGCAAACAAGGCCGCTTCCGCCAGAACCTTTTGGGTAAGCGCGTCGACTATTCCGGTCGTTCGGTTATCGTCGTCGGTCCTGAACTCAAGCTGCATCAGTGCGGTCTGCCCAAAGAAATGGCCGTCGAGCTCTTTAAACCCTTTGTCATGAAGCGTTTGGTGCAAGACGGCTATGCCCAGAACATCAAAATTGCCAAACGTGCGGTCGAACGTGGTGACGACGCGGTCTGGGATATCCTGGAAGATGTTATCAAGGATCATCCCGTGCTGCTGAACCGCGCCCCAACCCTGCATCGTTTGGGTATTCAAGCTTTTGAGCCGGTCCTTGTAGAAGGCCGCGCCATCAAGCTGCACCCACTGGTCTGTACCGCTTACAACGCCGACTTTGACGGTGACCAGATGGCGGTGCACGTGCCCTTATCCGCTGAAGCGCAGTCCGAGGCCCGCTTCCTGATGCTTTCTGCCAATAACCTGCTTAAACCTCAGGACGGCAAGCCTGTTACGGTTCCTACCCAGGATATGGTTTTGGGTATCTATTACCTGACCCAGTTACGTGCCGGAGACAAAGGCGCCGGAAAAATCTTCTCCTCAACCAACGAAGCGGTCATGGCTTATCAGGACAAGATCATCACTTTGCAAGCGCCCATCACGGTGCGCGTGACGCGTGAATTTGAGGGAAAAGAGGTCACCGGCCTTCTGAAAACGACCCTGGGTCGTCTGCTCTTCAATGAGGTCATCCCGCAGAATATCGGTTACGTCGAACGTAACACCCCCGAAGATGCGCTCAAGTTGGAGTGTGACTTTCACGTCAACAAGAAACAATTGGGTAAAATCATCGAGCGCTGCATCGCGGCGAACGGTATTCCCAAAACGGCGGCCATCCTCGATAAAATCAAGGAGACAGGCTACCGCTATTCAACCAAGAGCGGAATTTCCATCGGCATTTTCGATATGATCGTGCCTGACGTCAAGAAAAATTATCTGAGTCAAGCGGAAGAAAAAGTCGAAACGATTGCCGGCATGTATCAGCGTGGTTTGACCAACGAAGAAGGCCGCAAGCAAGCCACGATCAAAGTCTGGCGTGAAACGACCGATAAAATCACGGAAGCTTTGAAAAAGAGCCTGCCGGATGACAACCCGGTCTTCATGATGTCCGACTCCGGTGCGCGTGGTTCGATGAACCAGATCAAACAGCTGGCCGGTATGCGCGGCAACATGTCCGACACTTCGGGTCAGACGATTGAAATTCCAATCAAAGCCAACTTGCGTGAAGGCATGAACGTTCTGGAGTTCTTCATCTCCTCGCATGGCGCGCGTAAAGCCCTGTCGGATACCGCTTTGAAGACCGCTGACTCCGGTTACCTGACCCGCCGTCTGGTGGACGTGGCCCAGGATGTCATCATCCGTGAAGAAGACTGCGGAACAGAAGAATTTACCGA
>CAYNZF010000006.1:0-20378 GCA_964401615.1 uncultured Oscillospiraceae bacterium | reverse complement strand
TTCTCAAGGAAACAAACACATCATTAAAAGTTTGAAAGACCGTATCATGGGTCGTTTCACCGCCAAAGACGTGCTTGATCCCGAAGATGGCTCCGTACTGGTTGAAAAAAACGTCATGCTTACCGACAAGTTGGCTCAAAGCATCGAGGACGCGGGCATTGATAAGGTCGCCATCCGCACCGTGCATAACTGCCAGGCCAAACAGGGCATATGCGCTCGCTGCTACGGCATGAACCTGGCTACCGGTGAAGAAACCGTCATCGGTGAAGCCGTCGGCATTATGGCTGCACAGTCCATCGGTGAACCGGGCACTCAGCTGACGATGCGTACCTTCCATACCGGTGGTATTGCTTCATCTTCCGATATCACACAAGGTCTTCCTCGTGTCGAGGAGCTTTTCGAAGCCCGTAAGCCAAAAGGCCAGGCCATTATGTGTGAAGCGGCAGGCACCGTCAGCAGCGAAGAAATCAAAGGTAAACGCCGCATCAATGTGGTGGGTGCCGACAATGCCGAAGCCATCAGCTACGATGTTCCCTACGGAGCCGCGGTCCTGGTGAAGGATGGAGACTATGTTGAATCCGGCGACCTCATCACCGAAGGTTCAGTCTTCCCGCAAGACCTGATGAAGATCAAAGGACCTCAAGGCGTGCAAAAGTACATCATCTCTGAGGTCATTAAGGTCTACAACAACAATGGTGTTGAAATCAATGACAAGCACGTTGAAATCATCACCCGTCAGATGCTGCGGAAAGTGCGTATCGACGATGCCGGTGACACCGATCTCATGACCGGTACCAGCGTTGACGCCTTCACCTTCCGTGATGCCAACCTGTCGAGGAAGGACTCAATCCCGCAAGCGGAAAACCGATTTTGCTTGGTATCACCAAAGCATCACTCGCCACCGATTCATTCCTCTCCGCGGCCTCTTTCCAGGAGACGACACGTGTCCTAACCGACGCAGCCGTCAAGGGGAAGATCGACCCGCTGGTCGGACTGAAAGAAAACGTCATTATCGGTACTTTGATACCTGCCGGTACGGGACTGCTCAAGTATCGTAATATCACAGCGGTACCGAACATCACTGAAAATGCAGAGATTATCGAAGAAGCCAATGCAGTACACACGATGGTTTAAGCTTAAAGCACATCGATCGTGATGAAAGGTGCTGTATCTTAGGGATACGGCACCTTTTTATCTGAACGGCCCAATAACAACGCGATACTGAGAGGAAAAAGTTTTGTGGATTTTATAGTTTTTGATCTGGAATGGAACATGGCCAACCCCTGGGATAAACTTGATGCGGCTTTGATTGCGAAAATGCCATACGAAATCATCGAGATCGGCGCCGTTAAGATCAACTCCGAAGGTCAAGACTGCGGTCATTACAATGTTCGCATCAAACCGGTCTTATACAAAAAAATGAACCGACACGTCGGTAAAGTGACCAACATGACCCAGATCTCCCTCAACACCGGTTATCCTTTCAAACAGGCCATCGAAGGATTTTGGAATTTTTGCGGTGATGACTACTGCCTCTGCAGCTGGAGCGACAGTGACGCGGAACCTCTGAAACGTAATTTGGAATTTCACGGCTATTCACCGAATCTGGGGGTGAGAGTGCTTGATGTGCAGCGAGCCTTTACGGACTTGATTGAACCGGGTGAAGGCCAGCGCAACGTAGAGTATGCCCTCGATCTGCTGAAGCTTCCCAAAAATGAACCCTTTCACAAGGCCCTGTCAGATGCCCGTTACACCGCAAAAGTACTGTCCCGCCTGCTGCAATTCGCCCATGATGATGGCAAAACGGATTTTTTTGAAAGCTATTCTTATAACCCCGACATGACCTTGAAATCCAGCCAGCACTTACCCATAGCCACTCACTTCGATGAAGTGGAAAGCTATTTGAAAATGCTCACACCGGACTGCCCGCACTGCGGCAGCCGCCTGAATGAAATCAATACCTGGGAGCTGCAAGGAAAAAGCCGTAAAGCGCTTTTTGCCTGTGATGAGCATGGTGAGGTGGCGGCACGCTGTCGGACCCGGAAGGGCCAGGAAGGCAAGTGGCTGTCTACTGTTTCGCTGCAGATTTTGCATAGTTAGCAGATCGGACAGACTCGAAAGGACGTGACCCATGATTTTCAAGCGCCGCCTCCTATTTTTAAGCTCAGATCAAGCAGAGGTCAACGCATTTCAAAACAGCCTCAAAGCGGCCGGTTTACCCGTCGATGTCTCCATCTCGACCAAAGCCCGTAACTATTCGGTCTATGTCCGCGCACAAGATTACGAAAAAGCACTGGAAATCAGCGGACGGGCACCCTATGTGCCTGATACGCTGACAGACCGTCTCGGAAGGCGGGTACGCATTCTGGCTGTGCTTGCCTTAGGACTGCTCGCGCTGCTGCATATTTGTATAAATCTCCTGTTTCAAACCGGCTATGATGCAACCTTTTATTACTCGTGGCCGGCACTGAAAAACAGTCTTCTCCTTTGGCTGCCTTTGGCCCTTGTCTGCGTTTTATTTTTTACGATCTGGTGGAATTGGACAAAAAGGCAGATTTCAAGCGTGAGGGTCATACTCACGGTCTGCAGTTTTGTGCTCTTCGCTCAAAGCGGTGTCCTGCTGCTTAGCTTTTTGACCCAAAGCCTCTTTGTTGTTTTGCCCCTCATCTTGATGACCTTTTTTCCAGCCAAAGCTTTAGCTCAGCGACTGACACAGCCAGACGACGGGAAAAAATAGGGCACAGCAGGAAAAGGGTGATTTAGTCAAGGTAAATCCTTATGCCAACTGTTCACTTTTACACATTAACGGTAAACTGGTATATAACAAAGCTCAGCCGTAGTTGGCGGGCTGAATTGCACTGAACCGACGGTGCAGCCGTTGGGTGGAAGAGAAGGATACATGATGCATACAAAATCAGCCCTGGATTATTTTTTAGATTACATCACTTATGACACGCGCGCAGATGAAGCGAGCGAGACTTGCCCCAGCAGTCCCGGGCAATTGCTCCTGGCCGCGCGTTTAAAGCAGGACCTGGAAGACCTGGGTATCCGGGTCGACATGGACGAGAACGGCTATGTGATGGGGTTTTTGCCTTCGAACACGGCTTTGGATAAACCCCAAATCGTCTTGGGTTTTGTCGCCCACATGGACACCTCCCCTGAGATGAGCGGCGCGGATGTCAAAGCGCGCGTTATAGAATACGGGGGAGGGGATGTGGTTCTGGATAAAGCCGGCCTGGTCGTCATGCAAGCCAAGACTTTTCCTCACCTGGAAAAACTTAAAGGTAAAAAACTGCTCGTCACTGATGGCAGTACGCTTTTAGGGGCGGACAACAAAGCAGGGCTAGCGGCCATCATGGGACTTCTGGCCCAATTCAAAGCGGATCCCACGCTTCCGCATGGCCCCATTGCCGTTGCTTTCACACCGGATGAAGAGGTGGGACGAGGCGCGCATCTTTTCGATGTCGAAAAATTCGGCGCAGATGTGGCTTACACCATCGACGGCGGGCCGGAAGGGGAGCTGGAAGCCGAAAACTTCAATGCCGCTGCAGCGACGGTTTATTTTCAGGGGCGCAGCGTTCACCCCGGTTCGGCTAAAAATCAGCTGATCAATGCTTCACTTCTAGCCAGAGATTTTGCGGGCTTGCTGGATGATCTGGATACTCCGGAGCACAGCGAAGGCTATGAGGGATTTTTCCATCTCAGCGATATGCAAGGCCAGGTGGAAGAAGCCCGTTTATCATATATCATCAGGGACTTCGACGCCTTGTCTTTTGCCAAAAGAAAGCAAGCGCTCGAGCAGCGGGTCAAGGAGATGAATGATCGTCTGGGTGAGGCGCGGGTGCGCATCGAAATCAAAGATCAGTATTTCAACATGAAAGAAATTGTGGCTCAGCATCCGTATTTAGTCGAGATGGCGCAGGCGGCAATGGAGGAAAATGGTGTTGAGCCGGTCCTCAAGCCCATTCGCGGGGGAACAGACGGCTCGCAGTTGTCTTACAAGGGGCTGCCGTGTCCCAATATATACACCGGTGGAGACAATTTTCATGGCCGCTACGAGTATCTGTGCGTTGACGATTTTGAAAAACTGGGCCGGGTGCTGGTAAGTCTTTGTGAGAAAATGAGCACGCGGGGGAAAGAAGACCGCTGAACAGCTGAAGCTTGAGACTTGGAGGTTGTCGTGGAAGAAGTCAGACGGGTTGCACTGAATTTTGATTTTGGCGAAAAAGTGTGGCGTGTCGGCACACGTGATACGGAGCTGGCGATGCGAAAAACCGAGGCCGCGCTCGCCTATTGTAAGCGTAACGACCCGAAATTTCAGTATCGTTTAGTGAGCACAGGAGAACTTCGCGAAGCGCGCGAATGGTCATTTGAGGTGAGAGTGTCGGCATCTTCCTTGAGCTATGAGGCGCGTTTGCGTTCTGACTTGAAAATGCTGGAAGAAGCTTTGCAGGAAAAAGTCATCGATTTTTTTGTGGATGATTTGTCTCTCCTGCCGCTCAGGACACCGGAGCACTTGCTGCTGGCCGCGGTTTTGCCAAGGAAAGAAGTACGCGATGTTTTAATTTTACCGAAAGGGAAGAAGTTTTCCACACTTGAGTACGGAGCCAACATAGGGGCGTACGGCGAGCGCAGAGCCTTTCTGCTGGCCCAACTGAGGAAAGACCTGGTGGTGCAGCAGACTCAGGACAGCCTGCTGCAAGGCATGGAACGCGTCCTGCACGATGATTACTCGGGCTTTATCACTTCAGCAATGGATCTTCAATACAGCGATATTTCGCCCTACACCGAGGAACTCAGCTTTTTTCCTTTTTCGGTCAAAGCCTTTTGCCCACCTCCGGGTCAAGGTCTTCTGGGCCTGCTTACTGCTGAAGAAAATGGGCAGGACGCGGACAAGTTACGCGTAATGGCCGATGACCCGCTGGCCCGTGAAGCGTATTTGTGTGAGACGAGGGTGACACGTAAATTGCTGGGTGTGCGTGTCGATGTTCACAGACAGGCGGCGGCGCATTTATACTACGACGAGTCACATACGGCCTGCCTGCGCGCGGTCAATACACTGAGTTCACTCAAAGAACCTAAACAAGTTGACATGCCTCTGGCTTTTCGCGGTCACGAAAAGATCAATCCTGAACTGGAGCAGGCCGCCTTTAACGCCTTACTGGGTAAAATATCCTTTGTCGGGGCAGGGCCGGGTCCGGCTGAACTGCTGACCGTCAGGGCTCAAGAACTGATCAATTCCGCGGATGTCATCGCATTTGACGATCCTTCCATCGGCTCGGTTCTATCACGTGCGTCAGCTCAGGCCGAACAGGTTTTTCTTGAACAGAGCCTGGTCGCGCACAAATCCATGCTGCCACCGGGTGAAAAAGTGATACGTATCCTGATGGAAAAGGCGCGTCAGGGTAAAGATGTCGTGCGTTTGTGCAGCGGTGATCCCTGGTTGATGGATCCGGCTGCTGCTGAAACCTGGCAGCTTTCCAAGGCTAAAATGGCATTCGAGCTGGTGCCCGGCGTGAGTGCTGCACTGGCCGCGGCCTTATATGCAGCCGTGCCGGCCACACTTGGAGGGAAATCACATTCGGTCCATATGCTGGATGGACGAGATCCTTTTGCCGATGCTGAAAATGCTTATAAAGATTTTCGTTCCCTGGTGCGTCTGGGCGGGACCTATATTTTTTCGATGGTTGTCAAAAATCTGCCTGAAATCTGTAATGGTTTGATCATGGGTGGACTTAAGCCAAGTCAGGAATGCATTTTGATCAGTGATGCGGGCCTGGCGACGCAGCGGATCCTCCGGGCGCCCCTGGGCCGGATCGCAGCGCTCGCAGTCCAGGAAAATCTACTGCCGCCGGCTACGTTCGTCGTCGGCCCGACCGTTGAGTTGTCCGAGCAGCTGCGCTGGTGGCCGCCGCACGGGGTGCTTTCGGGAAAAATGGTGGTTATCGGAAAGAGCAGAGCGAATGACAGTCTGGCTAAAGCCCTGAAAGAAGGCGCGGAATCCTATGGTGCCAGAGCGATCGATCTCGCCCTTGTCGAACACCACACGACGGAAGCGGTCGCCAGGCGCATGGACAAGGACTTTCTCAAGCTGATTGAGACGCATGCCAAGCTGAGACGTCCTGAGCGCTCTAAACAATGGTTTGTCTTTACCTCAGGCATAGCGGTGGAAGCCTTGCACCGCTGTCTGATTCGTCTGGAGTTCGATATCCGGAAGATGGCCCATATTAAAATTGCCGCCTATGGCAGCGGCACGCTGGCTGCGCTGCGCGAAATCGGCTATACGGCTGATTTTGTTCCCAAAATCGCTGATATGGAGCATCTTGCCTCAGGCATAGCGGAACGTGCGGGCAAAGACGACATGGTGATCCAGGTCCGCGGCACGATGGCCGTTCCGGTCATCAGTGTGGTGATGCAGATGCGCGGGATCCCTTTTGCCGAGCTGGTGGCCTATGAAACATTCAATCATCTGCCGGGGCGTGAAGCTTTACTGCAATTGCTTGAGGACATTGATTATTTTGTCTTTACGAGTCCGACGGCCGTTTACTCTTTTTTTGAGAGCCTGAAAACGGCAAATATTGTGCCGCAGCATTTGAAAAATATGAGAATCAGGTTGGTGCCGGCGCTGCAGTCATGCACCAATGCCTTACAAGCGCGGGGTTTTGCCATCGATCGTTATCCTGAGGATTATTCAGTGCTCGGTGTCTTGAACTTTTTGACGGATCTGTCAGGGGAGGAGAGCAATGGCGACGGAGAAACAAGCTTATAAAGGCTATTTCAGGGAACAAATGGCTGAAGCCAAGGCGGTGGTTCAAAAACAGGCGCGAGGGCCGCTGAAAGCAGACAGTCCGCGGCTGCTGTTCGCGGGTGTGGCAGCGGATAGCGGCACAACAGCGGTGCATTTATCTTTTCTGGCTGCCATGAAGCGCGCACAAAGAGCCGTGCAGCCCTTCCACTCTGCGGGTTCGGAACAAGAGGCGGTTTTACAGGCTTTTGTCAGCGGCCGTCTGCCGCATTTGCTGGATGATTGGCTTCTGGACAAAGAGAGCTTGAGTTTTTTGATCAATAAACACAGCGAAGACTGCGTTTTGTCCACAATGGAGGGTGCGGGCGGTTTCTTCGATGGCCTTTACAATGATGAAGCACAGCGTTTGGGTGAAGTTTCGGGCTATGTGCCGACCGGATCCGCCGCAGCTCTTGCTTTGCGCTTGGATTTCCCCGTCGTACTGGTCATTCGCCCCCGCGGCAGCAAACAGTCTGTTCTGGCAGAACTGCTTGGTTATTTGGAGTGGTATGGTAAGGCCGCTAAAAATATCCATCAAAATCCCCGGGCGGGAATCCGCGGTATTATTTTCAATGAGGTGGCGGAGGGCATTTATCCTGAGCTGAAATCTTTCATCGAGGAACAGACTCCGCTCAGAGTTTTTGGTTATTTACCCCCTTTGCCGGCGTTTTCATTGAAGCTGTCGACACGTGCGTTGGGAGACCACAGCACGCCGGTTTGGACTAAACTCAGAAGATCGATTGATATTTTGGCCGAAGCCGGTCGGGCGAGTTTGGACATTGAAGGCCTGATTGCCTTGGCCGGAGATGCCCCTTTGCTCGCGCAGGATACGCCTCCCGGTTTGCTCAAATTGCAAAAAGACTGCCAGGCCTTAGGTGCCGTGAACATCGGGGTCGCTTTGGATCGTTGTTTTTTTTCCTACAACCAGGATAATCTGGAGCTTTTGGCCGAATCCGGGGCCAAACTCATCCCTTTCAGCGTTCTGGAGGACCAGAATTTTCCGGATTTTCTGGATGGCCTCTATCTTGGCGGCTTGTACTGTCCCGAAATTTTGCCGCTCTTAAGCCACAAGGGACGATTGGGTCTTCAGCTCAGACATTATACGGAAAAAGGCCTGCCGATTTTGGCTGAGGGGCAGGGTGCCAGCTACATGGCCTGCAATTATTACGGCCCGGACGGCACGCGCTGGCTGATGTCAGGTGCCTTGCCTTATGACGCGGTCGATCGCACAGAAAAACATCGTGCGCTTTACTCCGCTCAAGTCCGCAGCCTGCAGCTGGGGGCTGAGTACGAACCCTGGGAAGAAGCCTTTCTCAATCAGGATGAAGACCTGGACAATCCTCGTGGCATCTCAAGCTGGCAGGTTCCTTATTGCCAGGTGCAATCCAGAAGCCACGGACTGCTCTTGAACAGCAATGAGAGCTTGCGTGCTTTGGGTAACGGTCAGCTGACCCGCAGTCGTCAAAGTAACGACTTTCAAATGGCGACTCCGAGGGAGAGTTCCTTTTTAACTGGAATCAATCGCGCGAGTTTGCATATTTTGGATGCCAGAATCATGTTCTACAGCGCCCCTGAAATGGTCGTCCGCTTGATGCAAGCCGGCAGCCGCTATCGCCAACAGAAATAGTGTGTTCAAATTTTGTGTACCACAAGATGTTGTATGACAATTGGGTTACAAAATCAAAAAGTGCTTGAATTGAGAAGCAAGCTCTTTTAGACTTGTTCCAAGGGGAAAAAAAGCTAAAAAGTGCCTATACAGGTGCCTTCGGGAAAAATTGCCGGGACTTATCGCTGAGTGCTCATCAACAATATTATAAAAAGCTTTCAAAAATGGCGTAACACCAATGTAATAATTACAACACGATGGCGTAATGATACGACAGATTTGAACGTTGTAAGCACCTCTTGATTATTCATTTTGACGTCCTCAGCATCTGATGTCCTGGCTCATTTTGCCTGTAATTTGATTGTTGTTCAGATAAAAAATGACATAAAAAAACGCATTTTGAAAATGACAAAATGCGTCCGGATTTTGATTGGCCTTAATCGTTATTGTTATTGACCATCGGTCTGAACGCGACGAAGGCTCCACCGAGTTTACTGTGCTTGAACCAGTCTTCCAGATTAACATCGTACTTTCTCTGATGATCGATAATCTCCAGGCTGCAACTGCTGTTGTCTGAAGCATAGGTGATTCCGATGACCGAGACCCAGTGCCAGGACTGTGTTTGAGTGAGCTTTCCCTTGTCGTAGATCAGCCAGGCGATGGGGATATCGTAAACCAAATTGTGCCTCAGGAATTGGATGAGCTCGATCCAAAGCTTGCTATTTCGCGATTTTAACCAGGAAACCAGAAAGCGACGGGTGTCGAGAGGGACACCGCGCGCGGAAGTGTAATCCGTAAAGCCGCGCGACATCATGGAGGAGCGCCATAAGCCAAAAGGCGAGGGTTTGACATAACGCCACATTTCATCCATGTGAGCAAGCATTTCTTCTTGTCCAAGCACATAATCCGCCGCGATGAAACCCGCGCTTCGTGATAAGCCTTTGTAGGGCTTGTAGAGGCTGACCATATCGGGTTTTCGTGCAATATAAGCGGCAATCAGAGCGGCCGTAGTCGGCCCGCAACCGCGCTGCCGGCGGTAGTTTTCTTTGTACCAGGATTGATTGGGACCATGCGTCAGAAGACCATTTTTGAGCCGGATGGACAACCATTCGGGATGTTTGACAGCCCGCGTTGAGATAAGGGCAGCCTGCGTGACTGCTCCGGCTGCTTCGGAATGCGGGGATATTGATTGAGCTGCGGTCATCGAAATCTCCTTCGCTCATACTTACGGGTATGCGCCGTCATTTAGCATAAATTTTAGCACACTGAGGCAGTAATCAAACGCCTTCGGTCAAACAAGGTCCTTAGTTCTGATCAAGCCAGCAAGTCGCGCAATTCAGCCAGACTTAGCTTTTGGAGGCCATCTTCGCCGGACTGGATCACGCTCGAAACCAGCTGACGTTTTTCGTCCTTCAACGCGGTGATTTTTTCTTCGATGCTGCCACGGGAGATGAACCTGAAGATCTGGACGACTTTACGTTGGCCGATACGGTGAGCACGGTCTGTCGCCTGATCTTCGACGGCCGGATTCCACCAGGGATCGAGGTGGATGACCGTGTCAGCCCCGGTCAAATTGAGACCTGTACCACCCGCGCGCAGCGAAATCAAAAAGATGGGGACTGCCCCGCTGTTAAAGCGGTCAGCCATATTGAGGCGCTCTTTGGCAGGTACAGCACCATCAAGGTAATAGTAGGGCAGCTGCTTGGCTTTCAGACGCTCTTCAACGAGATGCAGCAGGCCGGTGAACTGGGAAAATATCAAGCTGTTATGGCCGCCTTCCATCAATCTGTCCAGCAGCTCATCCAGAGCATCAAGTTTTCCGCTGCCTCCATCATATTGGTTCAGAAAGAGCGCGGGGTGGCAGCAGAGCTGACGCAAGCGCGTCAGGAGAGTGAGCACTTGCATTTGTGACTTTCTGTATTCCGCTTCGTCACGGATTTGGCCCAATTCCTGGCGTGCACCCGACAAGTAGGCGAAATACAGTTTGTCCTGGGCCGCAGTCATATCGCAGAGCAGCTCGGTTTCGATTTTATCCGGCAATTCTTTTAAAACATCCTTTTTCAGACGTCTCAAGATGAAAGGTTCGGTAAGCAGTCGCAGCTGGGCGAGCGCGGCCTCATCCTGTTCGCGCATTATTGGAAGCTCAAGAGCGTCTTGAAACTGGCGCTGGTTGAAGAGGTAGCCGGGCATCAAAAAATCGAAGATGGACCAAAGCTCCGAAAGTCCGTTTTCGATCGGTGTACCCGTAAGGGCAAAATGCCGCTGAGCATTGATTTTTTTAACCGCGCGCGCCGTTTGAGTGAGGGGATTTTTGATAAATTGAGCTTCATCGATGAAAAAGGCGGAAAAAGCATTCGTTCGCAGTTCTTTGATATCCTGACGCAAAACCGCGTAGGAACACACCACCAGCTCTGCTTCAGAGATCGTGCTGATTTGAGCGAGACGCGTTTTTTTATTGCCTTCCAGAAGCAGGACTTTCATGCCGGGCAGAAATTTATCTGCTTCTGCCAGCCAGTTATAGATCAGGGAGGTCGGGGCGGCGACCAGGACCGGCTCAGGGCGGGTCTTTCGCAGGTGTGCGATGTAGGTCAGCGTTTGAAGGGTTTTCCCCAAACCCATATCGTCGGCCAATATGCCGCCGAAACCATAATAATCAAGCATGCACAGCCACTTGAAACCGGCTTTCTGGTAATTGCGTAAGGTTTTATTCAACTGCTCGGGCACATCAAACGAAAGCCGGCCGGGTTCGCTCAAATCCTGCAGCATTGCAGTCAAATCTCCGCTGCTTTCGTCGGTATTTAAAACGGCCCCGAAACCTGAATAGGAGGACCCTGAAGCATCGCTTGGGCCTTGCAACAGTTTCGCTAAAGGTACCGCTCTGTAAGCAGGCAAAACCAGTTCATCGCCATCAAGTTTGGCTCCCCACAAATCGAAGGTGTCAAGCAGGGACAAGCCCGCTGCCGTCGCGTCGGGCTCGCCTGCGGCTTCTGCTGCCTCAGCGCCCGACCACTTGACGAAGCTGCCGTCTTTTAATCTGGCATAATTGCGCTTTTCACGATATGCCGCCAAAATCTGACGCATATCATCATTTGAGTAGGGCCAGTCCTTAAGCTCTACGCGCAGGAGATTTGAGCCTTGTTCCAGCCGCAATCTTCCCGTAAAAGCAGCGAGCGGCTTCAGCATGAGTTGTTTGAAGCGTCGACTTAAATACAATTCGACCGGCACTTCCTGAAAGGCGGCCAGGCCTTCAGCCAAGAAATTCATCAAAGCGGCTTCACCGAAGAGATAATAAGCAGAACGGCCCTTGGCAGAAACTTGATTGCCGTGGCTGCTGTCCACACGATCCAATAGGGTGCTGCGCGATTTTTTTTGTATGGCTTGTGTCAGAAAGTTGTACTGCTTTATTAAACCGAGGCAGCGCGCTTCTTTTTTATGGTCCCGGATAATAATTGGAGCCGTGATACTTGTTCCGACTTCCAGCACGGATTCGCCACTCATGCTGTTGGGCCCGTCGGTCGCCTCGATACAGATGTTTTCAGCAGAGGGATGGGGGTTGAATAAATAATTACCATAGGCAAAACCAAGCTGAGCACGGATCCCTTTGCCTTCCTGATCGAGCCATAAATAGGCCTTCAGATCCTCACAAAGCAAACTTTCGGCTTGCTCGGGTGCCAGCGTCAGGAGCTTATCTTTCGTCAGTGCCGGATAAACACGCGTGAGAAATTCACCGGCATGTTTGGGCGAAAAATCAAGGCGCTGGCCATCGCTCAGGGCGAGCTGGACCAGCAGCAGGCGGGCGGTCGCCGTTTCAGCATTGTCGGATGCCAGACGGTAGATTTTTTTATCATACAAGAGCAAGGCGGCGTCGCGGGTGAGCAGGCGCAGATCGCTTGTGTCCTCCTTGGCTTTTAAGGCTTGCGGACTGTAAACGTGCACTTTCTCACCACCGGACTTGGAGAGCGTCAAACTGACCAGATCATAGTCTCGATGGGGTGATTTCGCCCACAAAAATTGCAGGGGAGGGAAGTGATCGAATATTTCGGCCCGGACAGGAGGGTCATTTTGGCCCCAGGAAACCTGAAGGGACAAGTCTTCGAAATCCTCGGAAAAAGCTGAAAAGAAGTCCCAAAGGCGCTGTGGATTCAAGGAAACACTGCCGGCGTTGAAAAAGCTGTTCCGTGCCAGATACTCATAAGGCTGACGTTCGACAGACCAATTCCACAAGCGCAGCAACCAGCTGAGCAAGCGCTCACCGACCACGTCAAAGTGTTGTACTTTGGGATCAAAATCGAGTGACTGACCAAAAAAATAGTGTTGCCCTGTGGCAAAACAATGTAAAAACTCTTCCATTTGTTTGATTTTATAGTGTTTGACGGAAGAACCGCGCTCCACGCGAATTTGGGCATTGAGCAGAGCGGTTTCTGAAGTGAGGCGGGGCAGCTGCAGATGCAATTCAAAATAAAGAATAGCCTCCGAGCTCTGCAGCTCAAGACTTTCAGTAAGGTCTCTGGCTTGAACCGCGCGCAGCTGCATTAGTCTCTGCGTCGCAGCCTGTTCGGCGTTACTGAAGGGGTCGGTGCTGCTCGAAGTCGTCGTGTTTTGTTCGATTTCTGCCTGGCGGACCTTGTTGTCCTGTGCAGTAAGGCTTGATTCAGGCTGACGCACGAGACGAGCGGGAGGGGGGGGCAGGGCCTCTGCGACGGGCTGAGCGTCACTCGCTGATTTTTCAAAATAGGGTTTGCGGTTTTGGGAAAAATTGTCTAACGACTCCGGCAAGTCACCGGTCCAGAGGGGCAGATCTTCCAGCTTATGGTTCATGGCACGTATCAACACCGCGACCATGTGTTTACAGCAACCCAAGTATTGACGGGCCGCTGCGCAAGTGCAGGAAATCCGTTTGGGACGGTCTCGCTGGCTGAGTTGAATTTGAACCGTGTAAAGGATATCGGAATTGGAGCTTTGTACTTTAGCGATAAGCGCGTGCGTTTGGCTGAGGTAATACAGATCACGAATGTTGGTGCTCTGTGATAAGGCTTTTCCACGTGCGTAAATTTTACCGTTGGTCGCTAAATTCTGGATTTCGCTGAGTGTGAGATTTATCTGCATGCTTGCCTCCGTAAACGGTCATTATAACATGAAGGCCGGCCAAGAGCAGTTATCTCTAGTGTCTTTTACAATGAAAATTGTCAGGTTTTTCTCCAGGTGCTCGGAGCGAATAAAACGATGAGGGGAAATATTTCGAGGCGTCCCATGATCATGCCGATCGTGAGGGCGATTTTAGAAAGATTGCTGAGCGCGGCGAAATTGCCGGCGGGACCGACCACGTCGAGACCGGGTCCTATGTTGTTGAAGGTCGCTGCTACTGCAGAAAAGGCAGACACAAAATTCGGTGCGTTGATCGAGACGATGAGCAATAAAATGGCAAAAACACCCACATAGGTCGTGAGGTAGAAGCTGACCTGACTCAAGACATCGCTGCTGATCTTCTTCCCTTCAAAACGCAGCGCCAGGCGGCGGTTGGGGCTGAGATTGCGGCGGATCTCCTGGTAAGTCGATTTAACGTAGATGGCGATACGGCTGATTTTCAAGCCTCCGGCTGTCGAACCGGCCATGGCTCCTATGAACATCAAAGCCAATAAAACCACATGTGAAAACATGGGCCAGTCATCGTAGTTATAGGTTGAAAAACCCGTAGTGGTGATGATTGCACTGACCGTGAAAAAAATGTCGCGAAATTGTCGGAACAGAGAGTCGTAGTGCTGGGTAGTGTTTATGAAAATGAGCACGATGGCCCCGGTGATAATGCCAAGATACCAACGCAATTCTTCGCTTTTGAAAAAATCCTTGATGTGACCGATGAGCAGCGCATAATACAAGTTGAAGTTGATGCCGAACAAAATCATGCCCACAGCAAGGACATATTCCGCGTAAGCGCTTTGGTAATAGGCTATGGATGTATTCTTGATCGAGAAGCCTCCCGTACCGGCGGCTCCGAATGCGTTGATCATCGAATCGAAAAAAGGCATCCCCCCCGCGAACAGAAGAAGGATCAGCCCCATCGTCATCGACAGGTAAATGAGGTAAAGAATACGCGCGGAACTGCGCACACGGGAGCGGATCTTTCCAAAAATTGGACCCGGTACTTCCGCTTTCATAATAAAAACATCGTCGGAGTCAATCTTTGGCAAAACAGCCAAGGCGAAAACCAGAATGCCCATACCGCCGACCAAATGGGTGAAAGAACGCCAAAAAAGCAGCGAATGCGGGAGGCTCTCCACATTTGTCAGGATACTTGAGCCGGTCGTCGTAAAGCCGGAAGCCGCTTCAAAAAGCGCGTCCACCATATTGGGAATGCTGCCGCTCAACAAAAAGGGCAGGGCACCGAAAAAGGTCAACAAGAGCCATGACGAAGCCACGACGACAAAGCCTTCGCGCATGAAATACTCGTCGCGTGCAGGTCTTTTTATGGACATCAAAACACCCGGTATGAAACTGACGGACATACTGAACAAAAAAGGCCAAACACCGGCCCACCCTTCGTTATAAACGAGGGCGACGATGACAGAAGGAATCATGAGCACCGCGACGATGCACATGATGCGCCCCACCACGAAACGAACCATTTGACGATTCATAATTTTTACCCTATTTCCTTGAAATATTCAGCCATTGTAACACGAGCTCCCGGCTTTCAGGCCAGAATGTCACTCACATCCTGGAAATTGGGCTGCGTGGTCACAAGCACCACATCATCACCGGCCTTGATCACATCCTGTCCACCGGGATAGATGGCCACTTGGTTACGGATGATGCAGGTAATCAGAAGGCCGGGTTTCGTTTTCAAATCAGAGAGCTTGATATTGCAGACCGGACTTCCTTCGTGAACTTTAAACTGCAGCGCTTCAGCCCGTCCGTCAGCAAGTTTATAAAACGCTTCCACATTTGAGCCCTGTGAATTGTCGATGGAGCGGACCAAACGGATGATGTGATCCGCGATCACACGATGCGGCGTTACCACGGCTTGTAGACCCACATCTTCCAAGACCTTCAGCAAATCCGTACGATTGACCTTGGTGATGGTCTTCAGCACACCTTGCCTCGCGGCGTAAATGGAAAGCAGAATATTTTCTTCATCGATCCCCGTCAGTGAAACCACCACATCAAAATTCTGGACACGCTCTTCTTTCAAGAAAGCCTGATTGGTTCCATCCCCGCAGATCACTTCAACGTGGGGAAATTCGGTCGCCAGCAGTTCGCAGACGTTGTCCTTGGTTTCGATGACCCGACTGCGCACGTGCAAGCGTTCCAATATCGGCAAAAGGTATCGCGTCAAACGGCCGCCGCCCACCACCAAAGCAGTACTCAAACGAGCGGCTTTCGTTTTTCCGCCGTTACAAAATATCTGCACTTCTTCAGGATCGCCACTGAGGTAGAGCTGGTCACCGGCACGCAGGATAAAATTACCGTCCGGAATACTGACGGCCTCTTCACGCTCCACGATGCAAATCAAAACATCACCGTAATTGCGCCCGATCTCCCTCAAACTCTTGTTGATGATGGGTGAATCGTTTTTCAACATGACTTTGACCAGACTGACGCGTCCGTGATGAAAAGGCTCCACACTGAGGGCGTTGGGAAACTGCATCATGCGCCCGATTTCTTTCGCGGCCTCAAGCTCAGGGTTGATCATCATATTGATACCCATGGCCTCACGCAGAAAGTCCAGCTGCTTCGAGTACTCCGGAGTGCGCACCCGCGCCACAATGTACCGGGCACCAATTTTCCGCGCCGTGATGGCTGCAATGATATTGGTTTCATCATCAGGGGTGACTGCGATAAAAATGCCGCAGTTCTTGACCTCAGCCTCCATCTGCACATCGAAAAGTGCGGCATTACCGGATATCCCGGTTATGTCGATGTTGTTGATCAGCTGTTGCAGACGCCGTTCTGATTTCTCGATCAAAATGATGTTGTGGTCTTCTTTGCTCAAGTCCCGGCAAAGAGCCTCGCCTACTTTACCACCACCACAAATGACTATTTCCATTTTCAACTCCTAATGCAATTGTTATTTCATATAATACGTTAAACGCAAAAATACTTCGAGTACTATCCAACTCCAAACGAAACACGATTTTTGTAAGACCTGCTGAAAAAATGATGCTTACAGGGTACCAATGTGTTACAATTTTGTTACTGGAAAATTCAAAGATTGACTGTGTGCAAAGCTATTTTTGCCGGTGAATCGATCAAGAGGAGGAAATAATATGTTTATTGAAGAAGTCATTGGTGCATTTACAGGTCAAAACAGAAGAACACGTCATCAACAGGTCTACGTGGCGACTTTACTGGGTTTAGCTGCCGGTGCCGTCGCAGCAATTTTACTCGCTCCTCAATCAGGTGAGGAGACCCGTCAAGACATCGCGGAATTCGCTGTAAAAAGCGCGGACGTGGTTAAGGAAAAATCCGTCGAAACCGGGAAGAAACTGAAAGAAACGGCCACTGACCTCTATGGTAAGGTCGAAGGGGGCGTAAATCGTTTGATTAAAAAAGATGAGAGCCTGGAAGACGTGGTCGATGACGCCGCGAAACAAGCCAGAGCCGCAGCACGTGACGCACGCAGAAAAGTTCGTGAAGCAGCGGGCATGGCTGAAGACGTTCTGACAGAAGAGATTGCAGAGGCTGTTGAGGCTGTGGAAGGTTCAGAAGCTTAAGGCTTGATCCGCAATCGAACTTAGCGTTTCAACGAGCTTTGCAATACTCGATGGGTAGAGCAAGGCTCCTGTACTATTAGAGGGAGACTTGTTATGCAAGGAACAATGACGAACATGCCTGTTGTCTTGACTCAGGTGAGCATTAACCTGGGTGATTTACTGAATTTGCTCCTGGCCCTGGCCGGTGCCACTGCGCTCATCGCTTTGGCGGTGTTTCTTTTCAGGCTGGCCGGTACGGTAAAAGAGCTGAGCAAGCTGGTCAGCAGCCTCTCGCCCAACATCGATGAGACCGTTAAGAAACTCCCTTCCATCATGGACGATGTCAATATCATCACCGGTAACGTGGTGGACATGACTGATGCCGCGGCGGATTCTGTTCCCTCCCTGCTTGGAGACGTCTCCACCGTGACCGGTTCAGTCACTGGTGTCGTAAATTCCGTGGGCGGCCTGGTTTCCAATGTAACGGATACACTGGGTTCGGTGGTCGGCCTTGTCAAGAAACCTCTTGAACAAGCGGACACGTTGGCCAGTGCGGTGAGAACTGCGGTCAAAGTCGGAGCGGCGTACAAGGCGAGCCAAAAAAGACGAGCTGATCGCGCCATTCAAAAAGAGAAATTGAAGGCGAAGGCGAAGGCGAAAGCGAAATAATGACAAAATTCCATAAAGACTACGTCCTCTGCCCACATTGCGCGAGTGAAGAGCATGTGGTGATGTGGGACCGGGTACATGTTCAGGAAGACCCTGATTTAAAAGAGCGAATTCTAAAAAAAGACCTGCAGACATTTGCGTGTTCAAATTGCGGAGAAACGGTCATCATGGCCGAACCGTTTTTGTATGTGGACAGTGAGGCCGGGCAGGTTTTTTACTATTGCCCTGAATATAAAGAATTACTGGAAAATGAGCGGGAGCGGCTGGAGACGATGGTTTTGCCAAACGCTGCCGAACTTTTGGCCTTGCCGGAAAAAGAAGCGGATCATTACCGCCTGCGGCTGTGCACACAATATAATGACCTGCTTGAAAAAATTCATCTGCAGGCGGCCGGGCTAGATGATCGCTTGATGGAGCTGGTCAAATTGGCTATGCGCACCAGACTTATGGAGGCTGAGGGAAAAAATCTCAGTGAGATATACTTCATCGCCGCTGAAGAGGACAGCCTTTTCTTTCAAGTGCTGGAAGATGAGAGTGGCTGGAACAGTTTCGAAACGAGTCGTGAAGCATATGACAACGCCGTGCAGCTCATCTCCGGGCGGCTGGGCGCAGATCAAAACTGGCAGCTCATCGACCTGCAATGGGCCCTGGCCTTCGTTCAAGCGGCCTCCTGAGTGGCGGCACCTGTTACGGAAATCAGGCTGATGATTATATCGCTTTAAGAAATATTAGGGAATTTATGCACTAAATTCCCTGGAATTTCGCAAAGGGGCACGAAAAATATTCCGCGAAACTTACCAGCGTTTTTTGCCACGCTGCGAAGATTGACGGCGGCTGCTTTGAAAACGGCGTTTTTTCCATTCGCTCTGGCGCTCATCCAGCATCGCTTCACGGCGAACACGACTCATTTGACAGGTCTTGGACAGCTCCTTGTACAAGCGTTCGATCAGACTTTCACCCAGAATATCCGGCAGCTTGCTGACCTGCTGGTAAAGCTTGAAGCGCTGCCCGTAATAGAGCAAACTCCCCTTGCCGCTCAGTTTGTGCGCCTGACCCAGCATGGCGTGTTTCAAATCAGCTTGCTTCCCGAAACAAAGCACGTTGAAAATGTACTTGGTGTCAATTTTCCAGAAATTCGCCAGAGTCCAGACATGGTGCTGGTTTTGTACCAGAGGACTTTCGATGTCAGACACACGCGCCTTTTGATGCTCGTTGGCCGCCTGTACGTAGCGCCAGCGCCCCCTCAGGTCAGTATGGTGTCCGCTCAGGAACACCCCCTCGCGATTCTTCGCTTCTACGCAGAAGATCCCTTTGCGGCTGAGCACCACCAAATCTATTTCGGCAAAAGACCCATTGGGTTTGGGCACGATCGGGCTGATCAAAATGTATCTGGGCTGTGGTAAAACCTGAAAAAGGCGCCAGGCGTAATATTCACCCCGCATACCCTTCGCCAAACCGTCTTGACCTCGCAGCTCCTCTTCAGTGATGGCGCTCTGGTGAAAAAAAGAAGTGTTTCTGTAGTAATGCCGCAGTTTGGTCGCGGTGAGTTCGGAGGCAATCAGCAGCAGGAGCGAAAACAGGAAACAGGCGGGCACAATAATTTCAAATGGTAAGACCAGTGAGTGCCCGAAGGGCAAGAGGTCATAAAAGTGCAGCAGCTTGATGATGATCAGCCCACCGGAGACCAAGCTTCCTGAACCAAGTATGAAAAAAATCAGCAGCCGGCCGAGTTTATCCCAGGGCAAATGCGGATAATCACGACAATACAGCTCCGCTGCCACAAAAGGTGTGAACAGGCGTGAGTCTTCATACTCAAGTAAAAACTTGTATTTGGTCGTAGGCAGGAGAAAAAGCAAATAGACGACCCGCACCAGAATCAGCAAGGCCAAAAAACCAAGCGCCCAGGCGAGCTGCGGCCAAAATGGCTCGATTTGTCCCAATAGGTTTTCGAAAATCGCCCTTGTCCTCCCTGAATTTTTCACTATATTTTATCATAGAACCGGGCCGGCACGGAAAAATATTGCGTATTAGAACATTCGTGCTACAGTTTAATGGTGGATCATAACTTAGCCGAAAACACGAGCGAGGCCCAAATGGAGCAGCATCTTCTCAAATACCCCATCCTTCTAGTGCACGGACTCGGCATGCGGGACGACGGACGTTGGCTCAAATACTGGGCCGGTATCCCGAACTTCCTTGAAGCGCGCGGAGTGAGGGTTTTTTTGGCCGGTCAGGACGCCTTTGGTTCGGTGGTCGGCAACGCTGAGCAGATCAAGAAACGCATTGCGGCGGTTTGTCAGGAGAGCGGGGCTGAAAAGGTCAATTTACTCGCTCATTCCAAGGGTGGCCTGGATTGTCGGGTCGCTTTGCTGGATAAGCAAGTCGCTGCGCAAGTCGCCAGCCTCATCACTTTATCGACACCCCATCACGGCTCGCAGGCGCTGGAAAATCAGCTGCGCAGGTACCCGCAAGCGGTTGTGAAGTTTGGTGCGAGAGCGACAAATTTGTTTTATCAAATCTTGGGCGACGAATCGCCCGATGCGCAGGGGGCATACCGCTCACTTTTGCCGGAAGTATGTGAAACACTCAATCAGAGTCAAAATGAAATGCCGGGCCTTTTTGTCAAATC
>CAYNZF010000005.1:41968-42851 GCA_964401615.1 uncultured Oscillospiraceae bacterium | reverse complement strand
CCAAGCTCGCAGGGGCCGATGACATGACAGTACCCGTCACTGCAGCCGGCAGCACGCCTGTCAGCTGGTCACTGGTACAGACGGGGCGGGCCTATCCGATTCCCACACAGGTCACGATTGATGCTCGGACAGGTGTTCTGACTTTCGCAAAGAGTATCGCAGCAGGAACGTACTATTTCACAATCCGCGCCACAAATGCAGTAGGGAGCGATACGCAGGACTGCACGCTGTATGTGATCGTCGGCAGAAGGACAACAGGGCTCGCCGCGGAGCCTGAAACGGCCCCCAAATACGTTCAGCTGGCCGTATCCTCCGGCGGAAGCAGTCTGACACCCAGTCAGGAGTTTCCATCGATGTCCACTCAGTTCATTTTGCCGCCAAACGCCATGACGATTGTCAACGATCACGCACTTGACACTTACACAAACGACCGAAACACCATCGACGACACATCTTATCTCCGCTGGGATGAGACGATGTTCGTCACAGTCGAGGGCAAAACCATCATTTCGACCATCCGCGACGACGCGCCGGTCTGCGAGAAATATCATTACATGGATCCGATCATTATTCCGGAATCTGTCAAGAATGCCATCAGAAATGACTTCAAGATGGCGCTGACCGAATATCAGACCATTGTTGTTGTCCCGGGCGGGGACATCGATACCGAAAATCTACTGGAAGATATCGGCAACTTTACCGATACGCTCGAAGGCGGGTTAGACAGCTATCTTGAGTTTGGCTCTCTCATCGATCAAATGAAAGTGCAGGGTGGCGGTAAATTCGATGTTGACCTGAACAAGAATAACGGCACGATGGTTCCCGGTGCATATTTCTTAGGCCTCGCTGACAATAAAGGCGCCTCGCTTACGTTCCACCAGGA
>CAYNZF010000005.1:0-41958 GCA_964401615.1 uncultured Oscillospiraceae bacterium | reverse complement strand
GTTGTGACTTCGGACAACACGGAATTCGACCTTTATAATTTCGCTTATCAAGAAGGGGCGCTCCATGAGGACGAGATGCTGGCCGCCGCGGGCAGCGGTGGGCAAAACCACAGCTTCAGCTTTGCCTACCACGGGCAGCTCCCCGGTACGGCAGCCTTTAATGTCACCACCGACATAGCTGAGGGCACTCGGGTGAATGTCTACAATTACGATGAGATGACCGGCGTCTTCACGACAATCGCACAAGGTCTGACCGTGGGCGGCGGTGGTGTCGTGACATACAAAAACGACCGCATGTCTGAATATTTGATCACGACTCAAACCATCGCCGGTGCTGAATTTTCGGATATGGCAGAACAGCAGGGACCTACCGGAGGAAAGCTCTGCTTGTTTATCGGCATAGGCCTCATAGCAGTTTTTGCCGGCGCGGCTTTCTGGATCGTCCTGCTTAGAAGAAAGCGGGCAAGAAAAACGCAATAGCGACTCTTTCTGCTTGTCGGTCAGGATTCTTGTTCTCTGACAAAAAACAACAACGATCGGTGAAATTAACTGTACAAGGCTGATATTACAATTAGGTTTCAGTTCGCAATCCGGGCTGTGGGAGCCTTGACGCGTCGGCCCTATTTGATAAAATAGACAAACCACAATATCTAGTTGAATTATTTCCATTAGAACACAAGATATTGATATTTTAAAGGCGAGTAACGGCTTGCAAAAACACATTACAGTAGGCGAATTTGGCTAATATCTAAGACGTCATGACAAGTTACAGGCAGGGAAAAAGAAATGAATATCGAAAAACGCAATGGTCAAACCGAAGTATACGACGCAAGTAAAATTTCATTGGCAATGAAAAAAGCCTTTATTGCCACGAATGAAGCGGTCGATGACGCGACCCTGGCGCGGCTCACGGCTGAGGTAGAAGCCCGTCTTAAAGACGACCCGGAGTCCAGAAGCGGGCTCAAGGTCGAGCGGGTCCAGGACATTGTAGAAGAAGTCTTGATGTCAAACGCGTTTTTTCGCGTTGTAAAAAACTACATTCTCTATCGCTCACAGCGCGCCGCCCGCAGATTGCTGCGCAGCAGCATCGAACGCATGGTCGTTATGCCGGGACTTTCAGAAAAACTCGCCGGCATTCAGGAAGACTACCCGGAAAGCGCTTACAGCCTGGAATTTTTATTGGCTAAATTCGAAGCTTTTTACAAACCCGGTCTGAGCGATGAAGACGCAATGAACATGCTGATCAAGGCGGCCGCGGAACTCACCACCCAAGAGGCCCCACGCTGGGAGTTTGTCGCCAGCTGGCCGTGTTGAATTATCACCACAAGATTGCGCAGCGCTGTGAAGAGTTCGGAATTCACAATTTTGCCGAAAAACTCGCCTACCTCGAAAAAGAAGGTCTGTACGGAAAGTACATTCGCGAAAATTACAGCGATCAGGAATTGCTGGAAGCGGCCCGATATATTGACGACAAGCGTGACGATCTTTTCACCTATTCGGCTTTTGATCTGGTCTCCAGACGTTATGTGATCTCCGACCACATGCACCGTGCCTTTGAGACACCGCAGGAGATGTTTTTAGGCATTGCGCTGCATCTCGCCATGCAGGAAGCAGCCGACGTGCGCATGGACTGGGTCAAGCGCTTTTACGATATGCTGAGCAAGCTCCAGGTGACGATGGCGACGCCCACCCTCTCCAATGCTCGTAAACCCTATCACCAGTTGAGCTCCTGCTTCATTGACACAGTGCCGGACTCACTTGACGGCATCTACCGCAGCATCACCAATTTTTCGCAGGTCTCGAAGTTCGGCGGCGGTATGGGTCTTTATTTTGGCAAAGTGCGCGCGATCGGTTCATCCATCCGCGGCTTCCAGGGCGTGGCCGGTGGTGTGATTCGCTGGATCAAGCTCGCCAACGACACCGCTGTCGCGGTGGATCAGCTGGGCATGCGCCAGGGCTCGGTGGCGGTCTACCTCGATGTGTGGCACCGCGATCTGCCCGAATTTTTACAGCTGCGCACCAACAACGGCGACGACCGCATGAAAGCTCACGATGTCTTTCCCGCGGTGTGTTATCCGGATTATTTCTGGCAGCAGGTGCGTGACAACATGGAGGGCAACTGGTACCTGATCGACCCCCATGAAATCAGTACCATCAAAGGCTACCGCCTGGAAGACAGCTTCGGAGAGGAATGGACCGCCAAATATCTAGACTGCGTCAACGACGCCCGCATCAATAAAAGGGTCATCCCCGTCAAGGACATTGTCCGCCTCGTCTTGAAATCCGCCGTTGAGACCGGTACGCCCTTTGTTTTCAATCGCGATCACGTCAATCGTATGAACCCCAACCCGCACAAGGGCATGATTTACTGCTCCAATCTCTGCACCGAAATTGCCCAAAATATGTCGGAAATCGAGCGCGTTTCGATGGAAATCAAAGACGAAAACGGTGATACCGTCATTGTGGAAACGACCAGGCCCGGTGATTTCGTCGTCTGCAATCTCGCTTCGCTGGTCTTGGGACACATCGACGTTGAGAATCAGGCAGAGCTGCGCGGCATCGTGCGCACGGTGGTGCGGGCCCTCGACAACGTCATCGATTTGAACTACTACCCCACGCCCTACGCGCAGCATACCAACCAGCGCTACCGTTCCATCGGCCTGGGCATCTCCGGTTACCATCATATGCTGGCCAAAGCGGGGATCAAATGGGAGAGCGAAGAGCATCTCAGTTATGTTGACCGCGTCTTTGAGAACATCAATTTTGCCGCCGTAGAGGCCTCCTCCGAGCTCGCTGCAGAGAAAGGCAGCTATGCCCACTTCGAAGGCTCAGATTGGCAAAACGGAGCCTACTTCACTAAACGTGGCTACGACAGTGAGCGTTGGCAGGAACTGGCCGCCAAGGTCAAAGAAAACGGCATGCGTAACGCCTACCTCATCGCCATCGCACCGACCTCGTCGACCTCCATCATCGCCGGCACCACGGCGGGTTTGGACCCGGTCATGAAACGCTACTTCCTCGAAGAGAAAAAAGGTGCCATCGTGCCGCGCGTCGCCCCGGACTTGAACCGCGAGACCTTCTGGCTCTACAAACAAGCCCATCAGGTCGATCAGACCTGGTCCATCCGCGCCGGTGGTGTACGCCAGCGCCATGTCGATCAAGCCCAGTCGCTCAATCTGTATGTGACCCAGGACCTCTCATTCCGGCAGATTTTGGGGTATTATTTATTGGCGTGGGAATGCGGTGTAAAAACCATTTACTACTGCCGCTCACTCGCCCTTGAAGTAGAAGAATGCGAGAGCTGCTCGGCCTAAGAAAGGAAAGCTAAAATGGATTTGAAAGCTAAGATTCTGTTCAACCCGCAGGGGGATATTGAACTCAGTAAACGTCGCATGGTCGCCGGAAATCCGACCAACCTCAACGACTTTAATAACCTGCGCTACAGCTGGACCAGCGATTGGTACCGCCAGGCGATGAATAATTTCTGGATCCCTGAAGAGATCAATATGAACAGCGATATCCAGAACTATCGTGTTTTGCCTGAAGCCGAACGCATGGCCTACGACAAGATCTTGTCTTTCCTCATTTTCCTCGACAGCATCCAGACCGCCAACCTGCCTTATCTGGGCCAGTATGTGACCGCCAACGAGGTCAACCTTTGCCTCAACATTCAAACCTATCAGGAGGCGATCCACAGTCAGGCCTATTCCTACATGCTGGACACGATCTGTTCGCCCAACGAACGCACCGAGATCCTCTACCAGTGGCGCGATGATGAGCATCTGCTGAACCGCAACCGCTTTATCGGTGACCTTTACCAGGAGTTCCAGACCGAGCACGACCTGGATACCTTCACCAAAGTGCTCATGGCGAACTACATTCTCGAAGGTGTCTATTTTTACTCGGGTTTTATGTTCTTCTATAATTTGGCCCGCAATGGCAAAATGTCCGGCTCGGTCCAGGAAATTCGCTACATCAACCGGGATGAGAACACCCACCTCTGGCTGTTCCGCAGCATCCTGCAGGAATTGCGTAAAGAAGAGCCCGAGCTTTTCACGGAAGAGAAAGTCGAGTTTTATCGCGGCATGATCCGTGAGGGTGTGGAACAGGAAATTGCCTGGGGCCACTATGTCATCGGCGACAAAATCCAGGGCCTGAACAAGCAGATGGTGACGGACTATATCCAGTACCTGGGGAATCTGCGTTGTCAAAATTTGGGCTTCGCCCCGCTCTTCACAGACAACCAGAAAGAACCTGCCTCCATGTCCTGGATCAGCCAGTACAGTGACGCGAATCTCATTAAAACCGATTTTTTCGAAGCGAAATCGACGGCCTATGCCAAATCGACGGCCATGGTTGACGATCTCTGAGTCAGTCACACAAACAGCCGCATGCGAAAAGGCCCTCAATCTGCGGATTTGGGGCCTTCGTTTTTGCCTATCTGCACGCGCGGGCTCTGGAGCAGCGTGAATTTTTAAATTTGGGCATGATTTCAGGGAAAGTTTTGCATTCGCGAAACACTGACGTAAAATAGTATCAAGAATAATATTCATGAAGGCAATGCTAGAGGAGGCTTGGTGATGGACAGAAAATTTATCATGGCATGGGACAGCAGCAATTCAAAGACTCAGGTCAAGCTGCAGACCATCGAGACCGTGACAAACCATGAGTTTGTACTTGGCACGATTCGCCCCGACGGTGAGATTCCGGAGCAAGTCGAAGCGCTTCTTGAATCGCTCACACGGGAGTTGACGGCGATCGACCTAAAGTTGAGTGACTGCACGGTCCTCTGCGCCGGTCTGAGCAGTTTTCACAGACCTGATCTGGGTGACGAGCTTAGACATGTGCTGGACCAGCGTGGTTTTAAAGGACTGCTTAAATTGACCGGTGACTTTGAAATCGCCTTGTGGGGTGCTTTGGGTCAGATCCCGGATGAAAACGGCATGGTCCAGGGAGGAGCGGTCCTGATCTCGGGCAAAGGTTCCATCTGTTTCGGCCAATCTCCTGCCGGCAAACGCCAGCGCACAGGTGGCTATGGTCCACTCCTGGACGATGCGGGCTCCGGTTTCTCAATTGGACGAGATATTCTCGCGGCGATCGTGAAATCATCGGACAAACGACAAGCCGCGACAGCCTTGACGGATCTTGTTTTTGAACGGCTTGAAATCAAATCAGTGGGTGAGCTTATGCTGCTCGTGAACACGCCGGGCTATCAGCTCTACCATCACGCGTTTCTCGCCCCTGCTCTGGACGTCGCTATTGATCAAAACGATGCCGCCGCGAATGTCATAGTGGAAAAGACGGCCGCAGATTTGATGGAGCTGGTCAAACCGGTCATCAACGGACTTGGTCTCAATAAAGCGGACCTTGGTTTGGCGGGCGGTATCTTGCTTAATTGTAAATCCGTACGCGATAAAACCTTGAGCCTGCTGCAAGCCGCTTATCCTGAACTAAATGTCTACTCAGCGCGAAAAACCGCGGTTGAGGCGGCTTTGGAGTACGCTAAAAAGCATGCCTAGGTTCTGCGCTTGTATAGCTTTTTAAGGTTTCACTATTTCGCCGGTCCAGGAGCTGATTCCACCGAAATCATAAACATTTGTGTATCCCATTTTGATGAGCTCCTGGGCAGCGGATTTACTGCGGTTTCCTGAACGACAGTAGACCAGTATTTCCGCGTTTTTATCCGTTAGTATTGAGCCGGCCTCCTGAGCGATGCGATCCAAAGGTAAGTTGATGGCGTCTACGATGTAGCCTTCTGAAAACTCTTCCGGAGTGCGCACATCGACAATGGTGACAGGATCTCCGCTGCTCATGCGGGCCTGGGCTTCAGCAGCGGTCAATAATTTGTAAGTGCCCGCACTATTCGCGCTTGTTTCCGGCTTTGATCCGGCCTCGACGGCTGTCGTGCTTGGGCTCGATTGACAAGCGCTCAAATTGACGATGAGCAGAAGGGCTGCGGCTGCACCCATGACACGTTTTAATACTGAATTTGACATATATATCTCCATTCTTATGTTAAACTTACTTATGATTATTTTACGTTATAATCAGAGCAATACTCAACTTTTCAAAAAATCATGTAACTTGGAGAAGCAGCGATGAAAATTAAATTATCAGTTCTGGCTTTGCTGGGGCTTGTTTTGAGCACGAGCCTCAGCTTGGCGGCGTGTGGCGGTTTGACAGAAAAGACGATCAGCGGTACGGATGGGGTCAGCGTCAGCGCGTCTTCGGCCTGGCAGCAGATTGTGGGAGAAGATGAGCTAAAGCAGCTCTATGATTCTACGGAAGTGGATGTCAAGGATATTAAGCTGGCTCTGGGTAAGGACATGGGCCGAGATGGCTACTTGATCGTGGAAGAGGTTTACCCCCAGCAGACTCTGGCCGCGCTTAAAAATTACTATATGAGTTTTGCCAATCAGCCGGACCAACTCGAACAAGCCGTTGCGGAGATGAAATCGTACTATTTGACCGATAGAGAAATCGCGCAGATCACCCCGATCATCCAAGGAGAGACACTAAGTCCGGAAAAGCAGCAGTATCTTGAGCAGGAAATGGTTTTACAAGGCTACTTGTATAACTTGACGAAAGATGAGGCTCTGAAATTTTCACTCGAACAAATCACGGATATGAGCGTTAACAGCCAAAAAGTGCAATTCGCAGAATATTTATACACCAATGCGCAGCTTGACGTTATCAGACAAATTGACGGCTACGTGCAGGTGGGCGAGCGATTTTTCCTGGTCACGCTCTGGGAAAATGAGGAAAAATATGCCAAAAACGCAGAGGAATACAACAAGGTCATTGAGAGTATCCGCATTGAGCCGGAAGTGACGACTTTAGAGACGACGAAGGCCCCCTGAGCCATCTTACCGTTGAGTTCAAGCATTGTTTTTCAGTGCAGACGATAGCATAGAGGTTATACATGCAAAACGCCAAAGTATATTTTTCTGATCTTCGCACCATTTCCAATGGTGACGGCCTGCCCAAAAAATTGCAGCGATTGATACGAGCCGCTGGAATTGAGAATATTGATTTTCAAGGTAAATTCGTCGCCATAAAAATGCATTTCGGTGAACTCGGAAACATCAGTTATTTGCGACCTAATTACGCCAGAGCGGTGGTGGATGTGGTCAAATCTTTGGGAGGAAAACCCTTCTTGACCGACTGCAACACCATGTATCCCGGCAGCCGGAAAAACGCCCTCGAGCATTTGGAGTGTGCCTGGGAGAATGGCTTTTCGCCGCTGTCCGTGGCTTGCCCCATCATCATCGGGGACGGCTTGAAAGGTACTGATGACGTCGAAGTGCCTGTTCAGGGCGGCGAGTATGTCGAAGCCGCGAAAATCGGCCGCGCGATCATGGACGCGGACGTATTCATCAGCCTGACTCATTTCAAAGGTCACGAAATGACCGGGTTCGGCGGTACGATCAAAAACATCGGCATGGGCTGTGGCTCCCGAGCCGGAAAAAAGGAACAGCACAGCGATGGTAAACCATCCGTCGACGAGGACCTTTGTACCGGATGTAAGAAATGCTTACGTGCTTGCGCCAACGACGCTCTGGTCTTTGACTCTGAAAAGAAAAAAATGACCGTCAACGACACGAATTGTGTGGGCTGCGGGCGCTGCCTGGGCGCCTGCAATTTCGACGCCATCTCATTTGTACAAAACAACGCGGCAACGATCCTCAATCTTAAAATGGCTGAATATGCCAAAGCCGTTGTGGATGGCCGGCCCGGATTCCATATTTCACTGGTCCTGGACATTTCTCCGAACTGCGATTGCCACCCTGAAAATGACGCGGCCATTTTGCCTAATATAGGGATGTTCGCCTCTTTCGACCCTCTGGCCCTTGATCAGGCCTGCGCCGATGCCTGCTTGAAAACGAGCCCTTTGCCGGGCAGCCAGTTGTACGACAATCTCCAGAAAGCCGATTTCGTCGATCGTCATGATCACTTTATCAACTCGACTCCTGAGTCTGAGTGGAAAAGCTGTTTGGAACATGCGGAAAAAATTGCTTTAGGCCGCAGATCTTACGATTTAATCGTTGTCTGATGAGTCAGTCTCATCACTTGATCAGTACTGAAAACTCAGCCAAATGTAAAAACCTCCGTTCGGGATCAAGTCCGAGCGGAGGCTTTTTGTTGGGGTTTGAATTTGTTTAAACGTTGATGTGCAGGTTTTCAATGTAATTTTTAATTGCACCCGCACCGGAAAAAATCTCGCTGCAGCCATCGCGGTCCGTGACCACCAGTGTCGGGGCCAGTCTGATCTTGAACTTGATGCTGAGCTGCGCTTGTTCGTCCGCGTCAACGATGTCATAAGCGAGGTCTGCGCGGTTGAGCAGATTGGTGGCCAGTTTGCAATTGGGGCAGGTCTTGGTGGTGAACAGCAGACGTTTGGCACCAGTGCCCACGGGGCCCTCAGGAGCCTCCTCACTGTGCTCTACCGCAATATAACGGTCGATGACATCCATTTCAGCCAGCTCGACCTCAGGCGCTGCATCTTTGTCGACGGCCGCCCCTGCTGCCGGCTCGTGCTGCTCAGACGCGACCTCTGTGTAGACTCGGCGCTCTTTGTATTCTTGAGTTTTGCCATCATTCCAATTCTGCACAGGACGATAGTAACCGGTGATACGGCTGTAGACTTCCGTCTTTTGTCCACATTCAGGACAAGAGAAGTGTTCACCCGTGATGTAACCATGATTGGCACAAATCGAATAAGTCGGCGACATGGTGTAATACGGCAGTTTGTAGTTTTCGGCTATCTTACGGATGAGGGTCGCGGCCGCTTTCCAATCCGGCAGTTTCTCGCCCAGGAAAGCGTGGAAAACGGTGCCTGAGGTGTATAGGGTCTGCAGCTGATCCTGAATATCCAGCGCGGCAAAAATATCCTCGGTATATCCAACGGGCAGGTGGGAGCTGTTGGTGTAATAAGGGGTCTCGCCCGGGGCAGAAGCGGTTTTGATGCCCGGATAGCGCTTGATATCATGTTTGGCCAGACGGTAGGTGGTGGACTCGGCCGGGGTGGCTTCCAGGTTATACAAGGAACCATACTGCTCCTGATACATCGTGAGGCGTTCACGCATGTGGTTGAGCACCTCTTTGGTGAACGCCTGAGTTTCGACGTGGCTCATATCAACGCCCAGCCAGTTGGCGTTCAAGCCGACTTCGTTCATGCCGATCAAACCGATGGTGGAGAAGTGATTTTCAAAGCTGCCCAGGTAACGTTTGGTGTAGGGGTACAAGCCTTCCTGCAGCAGGCGGGTGATGATACTACGCTTGATGTCCAAAGAACGTGCGGAGATGTCCATGATGTGATCAAGGCGTTTGTAAAAGTCTGCTTTGTCTTTAGCGAGAAAGGAGATGCGCGGCATGTTGATGGTGACCACGCCGATCGAACCCGTGCTTTCGCCGCTGCCGAAGAAGCCGCCCGATTTACGGCGCAGCTCGCGCAGATCCAGACGGAGACGGCAGCACATGCTGCGGACATCCGAAGGTTCCATCTCGGAGTTGATATAGTTTGAAAAATAGGGGGTACCGTACTTGGCGGTCATTTCAAAGAGCAGCTGGTTGTTTTCTGTTTCGGACCAGTCAAAATCCTTGGTAATCGAATACGTGGGGATGGGGTACTGGAAGCCGCGGCCTTCCGCGTCACCCTCGATCATGATTTCGATGAAAGCGCGATTGACCATATCCATTTCTTTTTTACAGTCTTTGTAGCAGAAATCCTGCTCTTTTCCTCCGACAATGCAAGGGACATCCGCCAGGTCAGCCGGGACGGTCCAGTCCAAGGTGATATTGGAGAAAGGCGCCTGAGTACCCCAGCGTGAAGGGGTGTTCACACCGAAAATAAAGGATTCGATGCTCTGCTTGACCTCTTTGTAGCTGAGATGATCGGCCTTGACGAAAGGGGCGAGATAAGTGTCAAAAGAAGAGAAGGCCTGCGCGCCCGCCCATTCGTTTTGCATAATGCCGAGGAAGTTGACCATTTGATTGCAAAGGGAAGAAAGATGTTTGGCGGGAGCGGAAGTGATTTTTCCGGGCACACCGCCCAAACCGTCCTGGATGAGCTGTTTCAAGGACCAACCGGCGCAATATCCGGTCAGCATGGAGAGATCATGAATGTGAATATCGGCGTTGCGGTGGGCTTGTGAAATTTCGTCATCGTAAATTTCCGAAAGCCAATAGTTGGCGGTGATGGCACCGGAGTTCGAGAGAATGAGTCCGCCCACGGAGTAGGTGACGGTCGAATTTTCTTTAACGCGCCAGTCGGTGACTTTGACATAGCTGTCCACGATTTCCTTGTAGTCGAGAATGGTTGATTTCATGCTGCGCAGTTTTTCGCGTTGACGACGATAGAGAATATAGGCCTTCGCCACATCGGCATAGCCACATTGCACAAGGACGTTTTCTACACTGTCCTGTACGTCTTCAACTTCGATCAGATTATTTTTAATTTTGGGTTCAAAATCCGCGGTGACTTTCAACGCCAAAAGATCAATAATGCTGTCGTGATATTGTTTTTCTTGCGCATCAAAGGCTTTTTTAATCGCAGCACTGATTTTGGTGATATTAAAGGCCTCAGTCGCGCCGTTGCGCTTCGTAACTTGAAACATGATTTTTCCCCTTTTGACCTGTTCTATGCTTTTATCGGTAATTAATAGTAAAACATATCGCTCAGGGAGAAGCAAGGCAAAAAACAGTATATTGTGTTGCAATTACTTTACAAAACACAATATATAGTTATTGTCATCAAAATTTTACAATTTTTAACTGAAGAGAGAAATCCCCGCAGGGGTAGATTAGACGCAGGTTTTCAGGCTGACTGAATGTCATGACAATGTTGTGACTTGATAAATTACTTGCTTTGCGAAAGATCCGGGAATTTTTATGCAAGCTGTGAATCAATCCGTTTGGTTCAAGAATAAGTGCTGTGTTGTTCAGCAGTCAAACAATGCAAAGATCGAATCTTTGAGTGGCTCACGCCCGCAGCACCGCATGCGGATGCACTGAGCGGACCTTTTCGTACAAAGCCTGCATTTCGGGAGCGCTGTAAGCCAGTAGTTTATCTCCGGCCGCTGCGCCTGCGGTATTCAGTTTGTCTCGTAAAATATCACCCGAGTCTTGGTAGCCTTGCAGAGCATAGAGCGGTGCGCCTTGCAGAAGGGCAGCGAGTTCAAGGAGCTCGCTTTCAGTGTGAAAATTTTTCAGTACCGTAGTGCGAAACTCATAAGGAACCCGGCCTTGCAGTAGAAATTCAATGGATTCCCGGATGGGCTGAACGTCAAAGCCGGGCAGTCCAACGGTTTCCGGATAGCGGGCAAAACTGTTCTTGACGTCCATCGCCACGTAATCGATAAGCCCGGCCAGCACCAGGCCGCGCAGTTCGGCCGGGAAGCTGCCGTTGGTATCAAGTTTGACCTTGAAGCCCAGGCCTTTGACGCGGCGGATAAAATCAGCCAGGCCCAGCTGCAGCAGCGGCTCACCGCCACTGATACAGACCCCGTCGAGCAAACCTCGGCGCTTATTCAGGAAGGCGAAAAATTCGTCCTCGTCAATCAAGGCCTTTTCGCCCGGCTTAAGGACCAGCGAGGCATTGTGGCAAAACGGGCAGCGCATATTGCAGCCGGGTGTAAAGACGGTGCACGCGGTGCAGCCCGGATAATCCAGGAGAGAGAGTTTTAGAAGACCGGCGATCCGCATACTTATTATGCTAAAATCGCGTACTCTTGAAGCAGATCCATCACTTTTTGGATGATCACCACCTGCATCAAATAGGGCTTGCCATATTCTTCTTCATAGCTGCTGTAATCTTCGGAACCGGTTTCGGTTTTAAAATATTCGGCCAGATCCGCGTCACTCACAGAAAAATTTTCTTGTTCCGCAATGGCCTGCACGGTCAAGTTGAATGTCGCTGCGGTGGTGTTGTACTCCAGATTTTTAGCCACAAGTTCCTCTTTCGTCGCGACCCCTTCGTACATTTGGATGATCTGTTCTAAAGTGGCCCCGTTTGAGGCGGCAATGCCTTCATAAAAAGCCAGCATGGACTCTTCCTGATAGACCAGCATGGACTCGGGAAGTTCACTGACCGTAGAATTTTCCACCACAAATTGCTGCACAAAAGCGGTGATCGCGTTGCTCTGGATATTTTTTTGGATATCTTCCTTTAATTCGGCCACGGTTTTAAAACCCTCAGCCTCGAAAAAATTCTCTTCAACGAAAGCATCCGTTAATTCGGGTACGACATTTTCAATGATGTAATTGAGGGTGATGGCAAAAGTCGCTTCTTTGCCATTGAGATTTTCCTGACCATAATCTTCAGGAAAGGTCACCTGAATTTCAAAAGCTTCTCCCGGGGTATGGCCGATCAGCTGCTCCAGAAAGTCATCGATGTATTGGGTCACGCCAATCGTGACTTCCGTTCCCAAGCCCTCCGTGCTGCCCCCCTCAAAGGGAACACCATCCACACTGCCGACATAATCTAAGTTGACACGGTCTCCATCTGCGATCGCGCGATCTTTCACCTCGGTGGTGCTCGTATATTGGTAGAGCAGCGAGTCAATTTCAGCTTGGATCTGTTCGTCAGTCACCGTGTGTGTTGCTGCGGGGACGGAAATGTTTTTGTAATCCGGCAGGGTGACAAAGTCTGATGCATTGACCCCTTGCCAAAAACCGTTTTCTTCCAGGCCCTTGCTGTAGTCGAAGGGGGCAGACTCTGTGACCGGGGCGGCGTTGGTGGTCTCTGAAATTTCGGCAGCGCTGGCGGTACTTGTTTCACTGACCGTCGCAGCTGCGGATGATGTACTTGTTGTGGCTCCTGAACAACCCAGCAAGGCGGCTGCGGGTAAAATTCCGGCCAGTAATACGCTTAATATTTTATGTTTTTTATGCATGTGTTTTCTCCTGAATCAAATTAGATACCCACCAGTTTAACCTATTTTTGCATATACTGCTCAAAGCCTGTGGCAAAAGGGTAGAAATCAGCCTGTAATTTTCAATATCGTTCTGTAAAACAGCTCAGCCAGCCGGAGGTGACCTGCTTCATCCAAGTGCAGGGCATCGACCGCGCTCGCCTCTGCCGCGGCGGCCGCATCCACAAAATGACCGTTCCATTTCTCCGCGACTTGCTTGAAATGCGGTGCCAGGGCTCTTGATTTTTTAAGCCCGGCCAGTCCGCCGAACATTTCTGAAAAATCCGATGTGACAATATTCTCATGCAGATGGACCGGCGATACGATTAAAAATTGGGGGGAGACCCCTTTGCCGTCCAGAAAGTCACAGGCCTTTTCGACCAGGTGCTCGAGCCCCGCGGCAATTTCCGCAGGCCCGCGCTCGAAGCGCAGTTTCATGTCGTTGGTACCGAGCATGATGATGATCAAATCCAGCGGTAACTGGGATTCGATACAGGGGACGATGTAATTGAGGCCGCTTTTTTCGCCCTCGACCGGGTCATCCATCTCACAAGTCCGCCCGTTTTGGCCTTCTTCGATGACGAGGTATGCTCCACCCAGTTTTTTTTGTAAAAGCCCGGTCCATCGCTGTGTTTCATCGAAACGACTGCCATCCAGGGGATTGGCGCCCCAGGTATTCGAATCACCAAAGCATAATATTCTTTTAGCCATCCCACAAATCCTCCCGACTGCAAAAGTGTCCCATGATTATAGAAAAAATCGCGTCATTTGGCCATGAAAAAGCAAAGGGCGCCTCCATTTCTGAAGGACGCCCTGCTTGTGGTGTCTGTTTTTGTGCCAATGAAGGATTGTGCTTAGACGGAGGTGTAGCCGCCGTCGACACGGATGTTTTGACCGGTGACATAAGCCGCCTCATCGCTGGCCAGGAAAATGGCGGCCGGATTAAGTTCACCCTCACGTCCGTAACGGCCCATCGGAACACTGATTTTCATGAAATTCGTGAAAGCCTCGGTATCTAAAGTGTCTTTGGTCAATTCAGTTTCAAAATAGCCGGGGCTCAAGGTATTGCAGGTAATGTCATATTTGGCCAATTCAGCCGCGACCGCTCTGGTGAAGTTGATGACGCCGCCCTTGGATGAATGGTAGGCCACGGTATCCATGGCGGTGTTGCCCACTTGTCCGTAGATGGACGCGATGTTGATGATGCGGCCGTAGCGCTGTTCTACCATATATTTGGCAAAAGCGCGGGTCACCTTGAAAACACTGGTCAGATCTGCGTCCAATGTGAAAGTCCAATCCGCATCGGTCATTTCCAGGACACCCGCGTTCTTAGCAGCGCCGGCGTTGTTGACCAAAACATCAATTCTTCCATATTCCTTGAAGGCGGCTTCGGCTGCAGCATTGACTTCGTCAGTTTTTGTGACGTCGCATTGAAGAGGCAAGCATTTGATGCCCCTTGTCCTGAAGCCTTCAGCAATGGCATCGAGCCTTTCCTTCCTTCTGGCCAACAGCACCAGATCGGCACCTTGTTCGCCGAAACCAACGGCCATCTGAAGACCCAAACCGGATGAAGCCCCGGTGATGACCACGACACGACCTTTAAATGAAAACATACTATTCCTCCACTGAATTAATATTTATTACTCGATAAAAATTGTACAACAGAATGGATTTAATACAAGCTGATGAGTGCACGATTCTGGATGAAAAAACTTAAAAAAATTTGTGAACTAAGACAAATTGAGAAACAATGAGAAGGGTTTTGATGAAAGAATGGGCCGGAGCTTCTGCGGGTGCCAATCCACCGCCGGCGGCTGCTGTGCGTTCTTTTAAGATCTGAGCGTATGCAGGGTTTACAGGAGCTGGTATAAGTGAGAAGTACGGGAAAAGTAAAATTCATACTGTAATTATACCCTGCTGAAGGACGCAATAAAAGTGCTTGAATCAAGCGGAAAAAACCCCGGAGAAATATGCTTTTAGTGGAGTTCTATGACTTCAAGGTCGTCCGGTACGAACACGCGCCCCCTGTAGTACTGCTGCCCTTCGCGCGTATAAAGTGTTTTTCGCTGAGCCAGATTTTTGTCCTCAGTATGCCAGAGCAGCAGATTCTTTACAGACATGCGCTCAGCCAGTTCACAGGCATCGCGGACGGTGTTGTGGTTCAAAGAATGAGGCTGATAATGAGCCTTGTCCTGTTCGAGGCAATGCGCTTCCGCCAAAAGCCAATCCGCTCCTGCGACATAGGTTTCGCAGTCCGGATGGCAAGACTCGTCCCCCAGGCAGACCAGCCTCTGACCATCCGGGAACCGTGCTGAAAAACCAAATTGCGTTGTGTATGGTGATTTCAAATCAAAAAAGCTCAGTTCAGAATTCAAGATCTGCCGTTTATCACCGTCGGCCAAACGGTCTATGAGGATCCTTTTGCCAATTTGTTCAAACAAAGGCGCCTGCAAAGTCATTTCGGAAATGGCCAGGATCCGGTCGGCGACCTCATGATTGCAGAACAGCTCCAAATTGCCGCTGTAGCGATTTTCTTTCATTTCATAGGCAATCAAGCGGATGACCCAGATGACTCCAAACAAGTGGTCGATGTGTTCATGGGTCACGAAAAGCTGATGAATCTGATTCCACTGGATTTTGGCTTTTTCCAGGACCGCGAGAATACCGTTACCGCCACCTCCGTCGACTAAAAAACAGGCTTCACCCTGCTGGAGGATGAAGCATGTGTTGTAACAGTTTGTAACGTGGGCTTTGCCCGTTCCCAGAGCAATCAGTCTATCCATTGTGAAAGGCCTTTCTTATAAGTATATGAGCAAACAAAGCGTCAACGCTTTTACGGTTTAATCGCTTCCAGGACAGCACGAAAGACTTCGCGATCGTTCGGGTCGACGTAATAGTTTTCCGGGCTGTTCCCGCTGATGTAAAACTCTTCGGGCGCGGTGCTTTTTACGATTGCGATTTCCCTGACCAGGTCTCCGCTATTATAGTCGTAGATGCGGATTTTGGAAAATGCGCTGAAGACTTTGGTCGAGCGCGCGCCGTTGACCTCATAATATTCTTTTTCAAATTCCCAGCTGTGGTCGATGGCGATCAAGTGCGTGAGTTCACTCAAATCCTCAGGGACAAGCTCAGCGGGAAGCGCGACTTGATATACGAAATCCAGCTGCCAGTCGCTCGCATCTTCACTGCCGTTTCTGCGGCTGACAACAAGATAGCGGGGATCTTCCTCCGTGATAGGGCTCAATGTTTCCGTCAGCTTCGGCATTTTGCCAGCGAAAGCATACTGCCAGGCACGATTAGGAATAGAAGCCGTCCATAAAGGCCCAAATTCACCTTGTAACAGGGCTTCGTAACGTTCGTTGACCGGCGGGGTGATCTCCCGATTTACAAAATGGGCGGCTTGCAGTCTGCCTTCCAAACTCTCCTCCGCGTCTAAATAGTAGGAAACAAAAATGGCCAGATCTTCCAGCGCGAACATTTTTTTGTATTCTTCCGTTGTCCCGCCATTGTTTTCAAAATAGCCACTTTCAACAAGACCGGGAGCGAGCGCTTGAAACAAATTTTTGAAGGGTCCGATCTCCTTCAAGCCCTGAACCCAGGTACCACTGTTGATTATTTTAGTGACCGTTTCGGCGCCGATATTTTCATAGCCGGCTTCAGAGAGTAAAACGACGGCCTTATCCATGAAGGGAAAAATCGTTTCGTCCGCATTTTTCGTAAAGTCTTTTGAGGCAAAATCAATGTCGTTATAAACCTCGTAAGCCGCTTCCGCAGCGGCCTCGCGGTCCAGCTCCATCAGCTCGTTCACCGCCGCGATGCGCGTGAGTAAATCATACTCTGCCGAACTCTGTTCTTTGAGGTCCGCAAGTGGGTCCTTCGTCTGCTTTGGCGAGGATTCAATGGTATCGGACTGTTTGGCCGTGGTTTTACCGGGCTCGGCGGTGGCTTTTTCAGCGGCCTGTTTTGCCCCGCAGCTGAAGAGCGAAAGGCTTAGTAATAGGAACAGTCCCCCAAAAATCAGTTTTTTCAATCTTTACACCTCCTTTAAATACTTAAGGCAGATCCGGCAGCGGCTCAGACAAAGTTTTGGTAAGCCAGTCTTCGAATGCTTCGTAGCTCGGTGGACTGCCTTTTACATCAGGAACGGCGGTCGAAAATGAGGAGGGAAAGCTGGGGCTGGAACCATTGAGCAAACCCATAACCAGGGATTTCCCTGTTTGAGCCTCACGGATGAAGACAAAAGCATCGCGTCTGTATCCGTGCAGCACTTTCCCCTGCGTATATTGCTTGGTGCCGATTTCTTTCAGTTCTTCACGAACCACGACAAAAAGGCTGGCTTCTTCAAAGGTTTTGCACGCCAGATTTTCCGGAAGCAGATTGTTCCATTCATGGTATCTGAACAGATTGTGCTCAAGTCCACGTTCATTTTCGATGACAATGATTTTACAGGACGCAATATCTTCCGTATCACAGGCCTGCGCTTCCGGGAAGCCTTGTCCTAAAGCAGCCAGCGCAAGTTTGGCCTCTGTGACATGAGCCCCGCTTGAGTTTAGATCGAGATACTTTGTGTAAGCGGCGATGCCCTCATCGTTGTTCATGCAGGTTCTGGCGAACTCGATCAATGCTTCATCCAGTTGTTCGCGTGCCTCATTCACATGTGCACCGTCGGGATAGTCTTTAAGGTAGGCATCATAAAGCTCGATTTTCTCGGAAAATGATTCGGCCTCCCCGGCTGCATCCAGCGCTTTTTGCTCACCGGAGCAGGCACTTAATAAAGTTGCGCTAATCAAGAACACGAGGAATAAATGCAAGACGTGATATTTTGCGTGGCGCATACTCTACCAACTCCTTTTTTAGAATGAAACGTCGCCTGCGTATTGTGAAGGCATTTATGGGATATCAAAGCTTTTCGCTCCGCATTCCTCTTATTTCCAAAACGATACCTGCAACGGCGAATACAAAAGAGACAATGATGATAAGCGTAGGATCGAAAACACTCTTCCCCTCGATTTTTGCCCAAAGGCTACCTAAGAAAGCGCCGGTTCCGGCCATGCCCAAGGCCAGACCCAGATTGCGCATCAAGATGTGTTTCAGGCTCAGCCAGCTGCCTTTTTCCTACGCTGCAAACGGTTTTGTATAAACGAGCGAATAAAAAGTATCCTGAGAAAGCACAATGTCTTATAAAATAAGTATATTCCCGTCGTCCTGCGCGGTAAAGTTTTTTTATCGATATGAACGATCTGCTTTGAAGGGATCGATCAAGTACCGCGGTTGATCATCGACCTTTTCGCGCGATGGCCAAAAAGCGAATTGATTTTCTCAGGTGCCTGCTTCTGAAAAGAATGGCCAAAGCCCAGCATCGTCAAAGGGAGCAGGATACTTAACAGAAGCACGTTTTTGGCTTGAATTATTTGTGCACAGGATGTATATCTGATTATAGAGAGCAAAGACAGCCGCTTCATGGAGAAGCCCTGTTAAACAACATAAGAAGCGGCCTTCATGGACCTCATCGCAGCTTGCTTTGAAGTCGAGACCCTGTTGATTTAATAGCCCGTATGGAGGAAAGCACATGCCGGATTTGATGATTTCCATCGTTGTCGCGCTGTGCGTGGGCGCGCTGATCCTTGTGATTTTTGCCGTCGTCAATGTACGTAAGCGAAAAAAAGTACAAGCGCTGGCTGAGTATTGTAAGAACAAAGCTTATTCTTTCAAGCAGACAAAGGCCGCCTTGAGCGAAGAAATAAGCGTTCAGTCTGAGACGTTTTTATTGGTGAGCACGATGATTGGACATCGTCAGGAAGAGGCGACCGGCTCTTCAGCCTGGGAAAAGAAGACCGTTTGGAAAACAAGGGCGAAAAACAGTGAATGGCCCTCTTTCATACTCGGCAGCATCCCGGCCGCCGGAGACTGGGACAAATTGCCGGACTGGATGAAGCTCGCCGCCCTGGAAAAGCTGATGAGCGAAAACGGAATCGTGCTGGAGTCCGAAAAGGCCCAAGCTGTAAAAATCGATGGAAAAGCGAGCTATCTTCTTTTTGAGCAGGACCCCGGAGAGAGCCGGGACATGATTCAAAAACTTTTGCCACTGCTCAATGAATGGCCTGCTCAATTCAGATTGCTTATCCAGAGTGAGCCGGCAGAAACGCTAATAAGGGTAACGGATTGTTATATCCAGGATGCGGATTTACTGGAAAAAATCATTCGCCTCGGGACCGTAGCCAGCGCTTTACCTCTGACTGAGCATGACCAGGGCGGCCAGACCGAGCACTAAACCCACCGTACTTGAACGCGTCAGCTTCTCGCGGTAAAGCAGCACTGCGAAAATTGTGGCCATGATGACCGTGCCGCCGTTCACCATCGGAAACTGAATAATGGCCGGCAGACGACCGGAAAGCGTTAGTTGAATCTGGTTTCCGAAGGCCGTGGTAAAAGCGGCCACCAGTACGAGCAGCCCCAATCGTTGACTACGCAAGTGGACAAGCGCTTCTTTATTACGTCTTTGCCTGAAGAAAAAAATCAGCAGAGAAAAAACCGCCGCAGCAGCGAAAGCCAGAATGAGAAACTCCTCGACCTCCTGACCCGGCATGGCCATTTGATGCGCCTTGGAGAGGGTCATCAGAGCCCCGTTACCCAGCATGGCTGTACCGGCAAAAACGAACCAGCGCAAACTGACGGGCTTACCTGCAGAGCCTTCCTGCCGGTTACTGATCACCAGGGTCAGCAATAAGAGCAGCAGTCCGCCGATTTGAATCAGCAGAGCCGCTTCCTGCCAAAAAAAGATCCCGAAAATGACCGGAACGACAATACCGAAGGAAAACAAAAGCGAAGAGTAAGCGAGCGGGCCGTTTTCCATCGCCTTCATGTAGAGCAGCATGGTCAGAATAAAAACAGCGGCAAATGAAAGTCCAAGCACCAAGGTGATGGGACTGAGGCCTTCAAATTCCCGATTAAAAGCAAGCAGTATCAAAACAACAAGACTGAAGTAAGAAAAGTTGAACAGAAAATAGTTGTTCAAGTTTTTCATGAAAGAACGGTTGAATTCTTTGAAACTTATGGTCTGAACAGAGAACAGCAAAATTGCCATAAGCAGAAGCAGATAATCCATGATTCCTCCCGGGCAACTCATCTGATTGACAAGTTTGTAAATCGAATCCTCATTATCACCGAACACGCAGGCAAGTACAAGGCATTCAGAATAATTGAGAGCACTGTTACACAAAAGCATTGCTGATCCTGCCGAGAGCAGCCCCAACACAAGTCAGCAATATCACTGAAGGGAGTCAATATCATGCAAAAGATCACACCAAACTTATGGTTCGATGGAAATGCCAAGGAAGCAGCAGATTTTTACATTTCAATATTTCCGCACAGTAAAATACTTTCTGTGACTAATTATCCGAAAAGTCCCGAAGAGGGTTTAGCTGACTTTCAAATGGATTTGGCAGGCAAGGTCTTAACCGTGGAGTTCGAACTTGGAAAACGACAGTTTACAGCGATCAATGCCGGACCGGAATTCAAATTCAGTGAAGCCATCTCATTTACGGTTGCATGCAAAGATCAAGCCGAGATTGATTACTTTTGGGAAAAACTTTCCAGTAAGCCTGAGGCTGAAATTTGTGGTTGGTGCAAGGACAAATACGGTTTAAGCTGGCAGATCATGCCTGAAAATATGGGGGAATTGATGAATAAACCGGGTGCTTTTGCCAAAATGATGCAGATGAAGAAAATAATTATTGATGAATTTTGAAGTCAATTAGGTCGATTGAAGCTCTCGCAAGTCGTTTTTAATTAACTGGATGTTTTCATCTGCTTGGATAAGGTCATGATGGCTCGATGATTCCTGTGTCAATTCCCGACATTTTCGCTCAATACAATTGAACATATTTAATGAATAAACATATTACGCGATAGTGTTAAATATATTTGCAAAGCGCAAGAAAAAAAGGCCACTTTTTCAGTGTCCTTTTTTATGGCGGAGAAGGAGGGATTCGAACCCTCGCACGCTTTCACGCCTAACGATTTAGCAAACCGTCCCCTTCGGCCCCTTGGGTACTTCTCCAAACCGATGAGTCTTCCCGTTGGGAAGATGCTTTGATATCTTACAATGCGGGCCAAAAACTGTCAATTGAATTTCCGGATTTCGGGCGATATTTTGCCAATGGACGGCTGCTCCGTTAGAATAAGAATAACTGAAGCGGGAAGGAGCACTGTCATGTACGAAGCGAAGACCAAAGCCCGATCCACGGATGTACGCGCTTACTTGAACGCGATCGAGAACCCGCGGCGCCGGGCCGATGCTTTGAAATTGCTGGACATTTTTACTGAAACGAGCGGTCTGCCGGCTGTGCTTTGGGGCGATAGCATCGTAGGTTTTGGACAGTACCACTACAAATATGCCAGCGGACACGAAGGCGACGCGGCTATGATTGGTTTTGCCCCACGAAAAGCGAGCATTAGTCTCTACCTTTCAGCCTACGATGAGGAACGGTCCCGATTTCTGGCGCGCCTGGGTAAGCATAAGGCAGCGGTTTCGTGTATTTATGTCAACAAGCTGGACGATATTGATGAGCAGGTTTTGCGTGAAATGATCGTGCATTCGCTGGCGCTTGTGAAAAAACAATATCCCAACAATCACTGAGCGGTGAGGAGCAAGTAAATGTATTTAGTGTTCGTCAGGCATGGCAAAGCGGAATACGGCCACAATGATTTCAAGCGCGAGCTTACGCCGGAGGGGCGAACAGCCCTGATTGAGTATTCCGCTCATCTTGAGGCGCAGCTGCGGGAGACTTTTCCTTATCTGGACGAGATGAGCATGACCGTACTCACCAGCCCCAAATTGCGTGCCCTGCAGACGGCTGAGCTTTTGGCCGCGCAATTGGGTCTTGAGGGGGTCACCGAAACAGAGAGCTTGATGAATTACTCCCTGGCCGCGGCTCTTAAAGCAGCCCGAAAAATCGCCAGTGACCTGGTCTTTTTGGTCGGTCACGATCCGATGTGCAGTGTGTGGGTATCTGAGCTTTGCCAGGAAGAGGTCTCTTTCCGTAAAGGTGCGGCGGCGTTGATTGATTACAGTCGTCCGCACGATGTTCTGAAACCGCTGATCTGGCATATCCACCCGAAACAATTTTTGTGATCTTTGTTGTGGTGGAAATGGAGTACACATGTGTGGTAGATATTTTTTAGAACCCGAAAAAGGCTTACCTGAAATCGAGCGCATCCGCGGATATATTCAACAGCGCTTTGGTGATGAGGTTTTAAGCGAGTTGAAAACCGGTGAAGTTTTACCGGGGGATCTGGCGCCGGTGCTCCTGCCTGCGCCCGCTGAGGATGCGGAAGAAAATCTTTCGACTACAAACATAGGCAAAAGACCGGCCGCAGGGGCTTTCATTGCCTGGCCCATGCGTTGGGGCTTTCCAAATTTTAATAAAAAACTGCTGATCAATGCCAGGGCGGAAACCGCGGCGGAAAAACCGAGTTTCCGTGAGGCTGTGCACAGCGGCCGCTGCGTCATCCCCACCAGCGGCTTTGTTGAATACAGCCATGACAGCCGGGGGCGTGCGGTGGACAAATTTCGTTTCAACACGGCGGAACCGGGTATGCTCTATCTGGCGGGTCTCGTTCTGCTCCACGAGGGTCAGGCGCGCTTTGTGATTCTCACCACTGAAGCCAACGACTCAATGCAGATGGTGCATCACCGCATGCCGGTCGTTTTGGAGAAAGAAAATTTGAAAGCCTACCTGAACGACGCAGCAGCGGCGCAGAAACTCATGTCTGAATCCGATCCGCAGCTTTCACACTGGCCTGCAGCCCGCTGACGCCCTGACGCGTCCACAGCGAAATTGACCATAAAAAAATCGACGCGCGGTCGATTTTTTATATTGAATAAATTTCAGATGCGAAATCATTTCTTGGTGGTTTTTTTGCTGGTCTTGGGTGCGGCGGCTTTTGTGGCCGGCGCTTTTTTTACTGCGGCGGTCTTTTTGGGCGCGACTTCTTTTACTTCAGCCGTTGCTTTGACGGTGGTTTTTTTCGCTGCGGGTTTCGCAGTTACTTTCGCGACCGCTTTCTGCGGCACTTCAGCGAAAATCTGTTCAGCGTAGTCCAAACCGCAGACCCGAATCAACCATTCTTTGGTGTCCTCGTCGGTCATCGGAACGATCACATCTACGGGGTACTGTGAATTGTCACCACCGATGCAGGCCAGGAAGAATTCCTTGTTTTCATTACGATAAAGGGTCTCCTCAAAACCGTAGCTGTCACCGAAATATCCGATGCTCTGTTTACCGACCTCTTTGGCTTTTTCTGTATCGTATGTTTTACGTCCAATCTTCTGTTTCATTTTTATCTCCTTGTGATTTCATTTTCATATTTAAAAATTTCTATTTCGCATCTAGGGATTAAACATAACTTAGTTTAGTCAAATTCCTTTTTTTCGCAATCGATTTTCGGATTTTTGGCAAAATCAGCCTGAATACGGAGAACATTTTGCCTGAATTTGTTAAAAAAGCTGATAAAAAGGGGCGTAATTTTCGAATATTCTTCAGATGGGGAAACAAGAATGTGTTATTAAAAACCAATAAACAACGTTTGGCACGGGCTGTTTAATGTTATGATAATGGCGATAATTTTGAAAAAGGCCGAGACAGGCTTTACCGGGAGGCACCTACATGCGCGAAAAAGCACAATACGGAATGATGCAGGAAATTGAAGAACGATGGTCGCCCAGAGCGTTTGACGGCAGGGACATCATGGAGGCCGAATTGATGGGTTTACTTGAAGCCGCGAGCTTTGCCCCGTCCTGCATGAATGAGCAGCCCTGGCGTTTTGTTGTCGCGCGGACCCGGGCTGAAAAAGATCGATTCCTCACGATTTTGACTCCGAAAAATCAAAGCTGGGCGGCTCAAGCCTCGGCCTATTTACTCATCTTAAGTACGAAGACTTTCGCGCGCGGCGGAACAGAAAACCGCTGGCATCAATTCGACGCCGGTACGGCCTGGGGCATGCTGTCGGTTGAAGCGCAGCACCGCGGCATGATCACGCACGCGATGGGTGGTTTTGATGTGAAGAAGGCCCGCGAACTTTATTCCATTCCGGAAGAATTCAGCGTCATCGCTTGTGTGGCCATCGGCTGGTATGGCGACAAAGCCAGTCTGTCGGAAGACCTGCAATTGCGGGAAGAACCCAGTCCCAGAAAATCCGTGGCCGAGCTCATTTTCGAGGGCTGAGTTTCGGACCTGCTGAATAGACAGAAAAAATGGCTGAAATCCTGCTGCAGGACTTCAGCCATTTTTGGATCGACTGATTAAACGACTTTGGGTTTAGACAATTTTCAGATCTGTGCTCTGTGTGACGGCTTACCTAAAACGGGCAGAATTTGACGCACACCGGCGAGCCCACTTCGATCTCAGTCACTTTGCTCAACAAACCTGTGGTCTGATTGATGGCAAAAGAAATCAGCTGATCGCTGTTTTGCGTGGTACAAAGCAGGAAACGTCCATTGGGCTCAATCAAGAAACTGCGCGGGGTTTGACCGCCTACGTCCTGGAAGCCGAGCGAGGACAATCGGCCCGTTTTTCCATCCACCGTGTAAATCGCGAGACTGTCATGGCCTCGATTGGAGGCGTATAAATATTTCCCATCGGGGGAGAGCTGGATGTCGGCGCAGGTATTTTCGATGTCGGCTTCAGCTTCGGGCAAAGTCGAGATCGCCTGCAGGGCGGTCAATTGACCGTTGTCGCTGTCATAAGCGAGCATGGTGACCGAATGATTCAGCTCGTTGACCAGGTAAGCGAAGCGGCCGTCGTGCGAAAAGACGCAGTGGCGCGGCCCCGAGCCGGGCTCGGCATGGTAGGTCGACGCAGTGATTTCTTTCAGAAAGTCAGCGGCTTGGGGGTCGTAACGATAACAGACCATGCGGTCCGTACCCAGATCGGCCACATAGACATGCTTCCCGTCCTTGGAAAAGGTAACGGAATGCACGTAGGGAGCGTTTTGGCGCTGCGGATGAATGCTGCTGCCGTGAAACTGAGTGTGCATCGCCTCCGCGCCGATACGGCCCGAGGGTTCGAGAGCGTAGACCGTAAAATTGCCCCCTGAATAATTGCTGATGAACAGATACTTTCCGTCAGGGCTGGTGACGATATGGCAGGGATTTTCACCCCTGCTGGGCCGGCTGTTTTCAAAATGCAAAGACATCGTTTGATCGTTCGCATCAATGGCATAGGCACTCACACCACCGCCCGGGCCGCCTGCGAAGTTTTTCGCTTCATTGACCGCGTAAAGATGCCGGCCGTCTTTTCCGAAACATATAAACGAGGGGCTGATGCCCTCCACCAGCAGTTCGGCTTCACCCAGCCCACCTGTTTGAAGATCTAATGCGACACGGTAGATACCACGCCCCCGGCTGGGCTGCGTTACCCCGTTCGCGTCCTGGACCGGCCTGGTGTAGGTCCCGATGAACATGTTGAGTTTGGTCATAATGCCCTCCCGGCTTTTCTTGCAGTATAACCTTTCTGGGCCGGAATCTTCAATCGCCATTATTGTCTGTTTTGCCAAAATAATTAGTGGTATGCTAAGTTCGAGAAGGCCGCAAGGACAATGCTTTTCAGCTTTTAAGGGGTGAATTATGAAACTGCGTACTGATGCAAAACTAGACTTAATGACGGTGAGCAGCATGGGTGTGCGTCTGACGCCTGTCAATCGGCAGGCGGTGCACAGCTCCAGGCTTTTTGAGATGGAGTCCACCAGCGCGGAAACCAATGTTTTGAATGTGGCGGCGAGTCTGGGTCTGTCTACGAAAGTTCTGACCAAATTCGTGGAGGGCAGTCCCATCGCGGCGTTTATCAAAGCTGAGCTGCGCCGCAGAAATATCGCTTTCGAAGGGGCGGAAGTGCGTCAGGACGGTCCCTGGGGGTCGCGGCATCAAATCAATTTCGCGGACAGCGGTTTTGGTTTGAGGGGTCCTCGGGTCTACAATGATCGGGCCGGTGAGGTGGGGCGCGGCATCACGAGCACTGACTTTGATTTGGCGCGCTTGTTTGAAGTGGAGGGCTGCCGGATTTTACATCTGTCGGGCCTGATTGCGGCCATGAGCGCGGAAACAGGTCAATGTTGTCTGGACATGGCCCGCGTGGCCAAGCGCAATGGCACTAAAATTTCCTTCGATCTCAATTACAGAGCTTCGTTTTGGCAAAACCGGGAAGCTGAGCTGCGCGCGATTTTTCAAGAAATTGCGGCGGTGGCGGATATCCTCATCGGAAACGAAGAAGACTTTCAACTAAGCCTGGGTGTGATGGGTCCGGAGGCCGGGGGGAGCGGGCTGATTTCTAAAATCGACGGATTTAAAGGCATGATTGAGCGTGTTGAGCGCGACTACCCCAATGTGACCGTGTTCGCGACGACTTTGCGCGAGGTGGAGAGTGCCAATCTGCATTACTGGGGTGCGCTTGTCAAAGTGAACGGTCAATATTATGTGGAAGAGCCGCGGCCCATTCCGGTTTTGGATCGTATCGGTGGCGGTGATTCTTTCGTGGGGGGTCTGCTGTACGGTCTGCTGCGGGACTGGGCGCCGGAAAAGTGCCTGCAATTCGGCTGGGCTTGCGGTGCGCTGGCGACGACGCTGCTTACTGATTATGTCACTCCTGCGGATGAGGCGCAGATCTGGTCGATTTACCAGGGGAATGCCAGGGTCAAGCGGTAAATTACAATAATGACAGTGGCTGCTGAATGCGGTGAGAAAAACTTCGCTCCTTCGGGTTTTTCAAGGGGATTTATGCACTAAATTGCCTAAAAATTCGCAAAGGGGCGATTTGAGCTTTGCCGAAAAACTTGAAAAAACATCACTAATTTGAGATACTTTGTGTCACACGGAGGACAAAACGATGCCCAGAAAATCCTATGGTCGTTCCGCCGACACCGATTTATCACTATTTATTCGCATGCAGCGGGCTGCGATTTTTCTACAGCGTGAAGTGGCGAAAATAACCATGGAACATGGTCTGACCTTCTCGCAGTTTTCAGTTTTGGAAGTGCTTTATCACAAGGGTGACCTCAATATCTGTCAAATCATGTCAAAAATCCTGGCGACATCGGGCAATCTGACCGTCGTTATTCGCAATTTGGAAAAACTCGGTTTAATCAAGCGACTCAGTGACCCCGCCGACAAGCGGGCTTACCTCATTTCGCTGACAGAGCAAGGCCGTGATTTGACCCGGCAGGTTTTTCCCAAACAACTCGCGCTCTTACAAAAGTATCTCTCGATCTATACTGAAGAAAACAAACTGGAACTGATTGAAAAGCTGGATGGATTGCGTGTCTGGCAGTCGAAAGAGGAGGACAAATGAAATTTGTTTCGTGGAACGTCAATGGTTTGAGGGCTATTTTGCAAAAAAACTTCCTGGATGCTTTCGATGACCTGGACGCGGACTTTTTTTGCCTGCAGGAAACCAAGCTGCAAGAAGGACAAGTTGAGATCAATCTCAGCGGATACCATGAATATTGGAACTACGCCGTGAAAAAAGGCTACTCGGGGACTGCGATTTTCGCGCGTAAACCGGCCTTGTCTGTGCAACTTGGGATAGGAAGCGATGAACATGATCAAGAGGGCCGTGTGATCACCCTCGAGTACGATGATTTTTATCTCATCACGGTCTACACGCCAAATGCTCAAGATGGCCTGAAGCGGCTTGATTACAGAGTTCAGTGGGAGGATGCTTTCAGGGCGTATTTGAAAAAGCTGGAGCGTTCCAAACCTGTTATCGTTTGCGGTGATTTGAATGTCGCACATACAGAAATCGATCTGGCCAATCCGGCCAGCAACCACAAGAGTGCCGGTTTCAGCGATGAGGAAAGGGCGAAGTTCACTGAACTGCTCGACTCCGGTTTTATCGACACTTTTAGATATTTTGAGCCGGATAAAACGGAAGCGTACACCTGGTGGTCATACCGCACGAAGGCCCGCTCGCGTAACGCAGGCTGGAGAATCGACTATTTCATTGTCTCTGAAGCCCTGAAAGAGCGTTTGCTCAAGGCTGAAATTCACGCGGATATCGAAGGCTCAGACCATTGTCCGGTCTCCCTGACGATCGATTAGAGGTCACATGGCTAAAGTAAGCACCCACTATTTCTGTTCTAACTGCGGCTACGAGAGCTCCGGCTATCTGGGCCGCTGTCCTTCTTGCAGCGCCTGGAACACCTTCGTTGAAGAGCGCAGGGCGACCGGCGCCAAGAACGGCGGCACGAAAACCGCTTACCAGGGCTGGCTGGGCGACTTGATGGATGAAGAAGAGCGCCGGGAAAGTAAAGCGCAGGGCGGCACCCGCAAGCCCAAAGCGGCAGGTGAATCCAAACTGATGGATCTCGATGAGGTCAGTGGTGCGCAGGGTAAAAGAGTCGCTTCGGGCATCGCTGAACTGGACCGCGTGCTGGGCGGCGGTTTCGTGGTCGGCTCACTGGTTCTGGTGGGCGGAGACCCGGGTATCGGTAAATCCACCCTGCTGCTGCAGGTATGCGCGACACAAAGGTTTTCAGGCGCGGTTTTGTATGTTTCGGGTGAAGAATCGCCCCAACAGATCAAGCTGCGTGCAGAACGCCTGGGGGTGAGCGGCAAAGGGATCAAACTTCTTCCGGAAATCTGTTTCGAACGCATCGCGGAAACCATCGTCAAATTGCGGCCGGATCTCTGTATCATCGACTCGATTCAAACCCTTTATTCAGAAGAGCTGCAAGCCGCGCCCGGTTCGGTGAGCCAGGTGCGCGACGTGACGGCGGGACTGCTGCGTCTGGCCAAAGCCCTGGGGACCACCATTGTCCTGGTCGGTCATGTGACTAAAGATGGATCTTTGGCGGGGCCGCGCGTTCTGGAGCATATGGTGGACAGCGTCTTGTACTTTGAAGGTGAACAGCACAACAGCCTGCGAATCCTGCGGGCGGTCAAGAACCGTTTTGGGGCCACGAATGAACTTGGTATTTTTGAGATGACACAAGCCGGCTTGATCGCGGTTTCCAATGCCTCGGCCGCTCTGCTGTCCCAGCGGCCCGAACAAGTGGCGGGAGCGGCCGTGAGCTGCTGCATGGAGGGTACGCGGCCCTTGCTGGTCGAGCTGCAGGCCCTGACGACACCCACCGTGTACGGCTCGGCCCAAAGAGCCCTGCAAGGGGTGGAACGCTCAAGGCTTTTGATGATTTTGGCCGTTTTGGAAAACAAAATCGGCCTCAAGATGGGGACACAAGACGTGTTCGTCAATGTGGTCGGCGGCTTGAAAGTACAGGACACCGCCACAGATCTGGCCCTGGCCGTCGCGCTCGCTTCGAGTATGAAAGACCGTCCCGTCAAAGACCATTTACTGCTCTTGGGTGAAATCGGTTTGACCGGAGAGCTGCGCGTCGTTTCAAACATCGACCGCCGGATCACGGAAGCGCATCGCCTGGGTTTCAAGACCTGTGTGGTGCCGGGCGCGAGCCGCACGGCGATCGAACGTCTGCAGAAGAGTGTTAGTGCGGACATCATCTACGTGGACAACGTCGCGGAAGCGATCGATGTCAGCTTGGCAGAAAAGTAAGAGGGCGGAATTTTGCAAAACAGTAATATTTACGTCATCATCCCCGCAGCCGGCCTGGGCGAACGCATGGGCGCCGGGGTCAACAAAGTTTTCCTGGAACTGGCAGGTGAGCCTGTGATCAAGCGCACTCTGAATGTCTTTCAAGCGCTGCCCGAAATCACGGCGATACAGCTGGTTGGCCGCAAGCAGGAGCTTGAATGGCTGAACGAGAAAGTCGCGGAATGGCAGATCGGCAAGGCTCTGCCGCCGGTGGCGGGCGGGAAGACGCGCCAGGATTCGGTCCATAGGGGACTACAGGCTTTACTGCCGATAACGCAGCAGGGCCATGATCATGAGCTGGTGCTCGTCCACGATGCCGCGCGCTGTCTGGTGACTCCTGATATTGTCAGACGCTGCATTGCACATACGCGCATGAAAGGTTCCTGCGTCGCGGCCATGCCCGTCAAAGACACCATCAAACGTGTCGCTGAAAACGGTTTGATTTTCGAAACCCTGGACCGCGCTGAACTTTGGCAAATTCAAACCCCGCAAGCGTTTCGCTATAAAGATCTTTTCCACGCTTACCAGAAAGCCGCAGCCGTGGGCCTGGTCGCGACCGACGACGCGTCAGTCCTGGAAGCTGAGGGGGGAAGAGTAGCCGTGGTGGAAGGCAGTTATGAGAATATCAAAATCACCACCGCAGAGGATCTCGTCTTGGCCGAAGTCTATTTAAGAAACAGGTCAGAAACATGAGCTGGCCGCGTTTTTTCTACGAAGATCTGGCTCTGGACGAGCACAGCTGCGCGGGTACGGAACTGCTGCTGCAGGGTGATGCGGCACATCACGCAGCCGTTGTCCTGCGTATGAAGGCAGGCGAAAGGCTGGTTTTGTCCAAAGGAGACGGTCAAGATTACATCTGCGAAGTCATCCGGGCTGAAGCTGCAGGCCTGGCGGTCCGCTACCTCGAAAAAGAGGACAATCGCGCGGAGACACTGCCGCAGCTTGTCTTGTGGCAGGGACTGCCCAAGGCGTCCAAGCTGGAAGAAATCATTGAAAAATCCGTTGAACTGGGCGTGCATCGCCTTGTGCCCGTCAAAACCACGCGTTCTTTGATCAAACTGGAAGATAAGGCCGCAGCCGCCAAACAAGCGCGCTGGCAGAAGATTTCCGCAGCCGCTGCCAAGCAGTCAGGCCGCGGTATGATCCCGGAAGTCTCCCTTCCTTACAGCTTCAGCGCAGCCTTGAGCGAAGTGGCCCGGGATCTTGAAAAAGAGGACGTGGTGGCCTTTATACCCTGGGAAGAGGCCCGCGAGCCCGGTTTAGCTGAGTACCTGCGGACGGTGTTGGAAAAACGGTCTGAATTGAAGCGCGTTCATTTTTTCATCGGTCCGGAGGGCGGCTTTTCGCAAACCGAGATTGAGCAGGCCCTGGCCAATGGAATCACCCCCCTCAGTTTGGGGCGGCGCATCTTGCGCACCGAAACAGCCGGGCCTGCCGTGCTGGCGATGCTTAATGTCCTTTTGCCCGATAAAATGCTATAATTTATCGACAAAAAAGGCTGAAGGAGCGGGCGCGGGGCGCCTTAATATTTATGATTTACGCGGCACCGAAAGGGACGAGAGACATTTTACCGCCGGAAACGGCACAGTGGCAGGCGATTGAACGCCTTTACAGCGAGGTGGCCGAGCTTTTTGGCTATGGTGAGATCCGCATCCCCACGTTTGAGAGCACGGAAGTGTTTCAGCGTGGTGTGGGTGATGGAACGGACATCGTCCAGAAAGAAATGTACACCTTTGATGACAAGGGCGGACGCAGTATCACCTTGCGGCCCGAGGGTACAGCGGGAGTGGTGCGCAGCTTTGTGCAGCGCGGGATGAGCTCTCTGTCTTACCCCATCAAACTGTATTACATGCTCAACATGTTCCGTTACGAAAATGTCCAGGAAGGGCGCTTTCGTGAGTTTCACCAGCTGGGTCTGGAAAGCTTCGGGGCCGAAGGTCCGGAAAGCGATGCCGAAATTATCGCCATGCTGCAGTTGTTTTTCGATCGTCTGGGTTTGAAAGAGACCCATCTCAACATCAACTCAATCGGCTGCCCGGATTGCCGCGCGGTCTACCACGAAGCCTTGAAAAACTATTTCAGACCGCATTTACCTGAGTTGTGCGAGGACTGCCGCAAGCGCTTTGACAAAAATCCCTTGCGCATTCTTGACTGTAAAATGGATCGCTGTAAAGCCGTGGCCCAGGCGGCGCCGCTGCTGCAGGACTACCTCGACGAGGGCTGCAGAGATCATTTTGAAGGTCTGAAAACAGAACTGGATGCTATGGGTCTGAGCTACCGGGTGGAACCGCGCCTGGTCCGCGGTCTGGATTACTATACGCGTACGGTTTTCGAGTATGTGTCCGACCACGTCGGGACTCAGGGAACGATTTGTGGCGGCGGCCGCTACGACAAATTGGTGGAAGCCTTGGGCGGACCCTCCGTGCCGGCTTGCGGTTTTGCCATGGGGCAAGAGCGCTTGCTGCTTGAAATGGCGGCGCAGGGCGTTGAACTGGATCAAGTGCAGCGCGCGAGTGTTTTCATCGGCTCTGTGGGAGAAGCTGCGGGACTGACCGCGCGACGTTTGGCCCATCAGCTGCGCCAGCGTGCGGTGGTGGTACAGACTGAACTTTGCGGCCGCAGCGTCAAAGGGCAGATGAAATATGCGGGTAAGTCCGGCCTGCGCTTCAGTATGATCCTGGGTGACAATGAATTGAGCAGCGGGGAAGCTGAACTCAAGGATATGACGAACGGTGAAAAAACGCGGGTCAATTTCAGCGATGTGGAAACTTTGCTGAAGGCCCTTATGAGAGGATAAAGAAGATGGCTGAATCAATTCGTGGACTGTCTAGAACTTGCCGCTGCGCCGAAATCACAGCGGAGATGCTCGGTAAGACACTGACCTTGATGGGGTGGTGCCATCGCCAGCGCGACCTCGGCGGAGTGGTTTTTATCAATCTGCGCGACCGCTCAGGTGAAATTCAGCTCTTGATCAACGACCAGGCGCCGCAGGAAACGCGTGATAAAGCGGTCCGCGTGCGCGCGGAATTTGTCCTGGCCGCGACGGGAATACTCGTTGAACGCCAGTCCGCCAACAAGGACCTGGTGACCGGAGCCTATGAGCTCGAAGTCAGTGACTTGCGTATCATATCCGAATCCGCTACGCCTCCCTTTTACATTGAAGACGGTGTGGAGGCCAATGAAGCCTTGCGGCTCAAACATCGCTACCTCGACCTGCGCCGCCCCGAAATGCAGCGCAACCTCATGCTGCGCAGCCGCATGACCAAAACCACCCATGATTATTTTGACGAACAAGGTTTTGTTGATATTGAAACGCCGATGCTGGGCAAAAGCACCCCGGAAGGGGCCCGTGACTACCTGGTGCCCAGCCGTGTCAAACCCGGACATTTTTTCGCTTTGCCGCAATCACCGCAGCTCTACAAACAGCTCCTGATGCTGGCCGGTTATGACCGCTACATCCAGATTGCCCGCTGTTTCCGCGACGAAGACCTGCGGGCGGACCGCCAGCCGGAATTCACTCAGGTGGACCTGGAAATGGCTTTTGTCAACGAAAATGATGTCATGGCGGTCGTCGAAGCGTACGTGGTGCGTGTGCTCAAGGATCTCTTCGCCATCGATTATGCCCTGCCTTTGCCGCGCATGACTTACAAAGAAGCCATGGACCGTTTTGGTTCAGATAAGCCCGACTTGCGCTTTGGCATGGAGCTGCACGACCTTTCGGCAGAACTCAAGCACAATGAATTTGTGGTCTTTAAAAACGCTCTGGAAAGCGGGGGTTCGGTGCAATGCATCGTGGTGCCCGGCGGCGGGGCCATGACGCGCAAAGAAATCGACAGCTTGCAGACTTTTGCCCAGACATACCGTGTCAAAGGGCTGCCCTGGCTGGTGCCCGGCGCGACCCCGCGCGGCTCGGTGCTGAAATTCTTTACCACGGACGAGGTCAATGCCCTGGCCCGGACGGTGGGCGCAGTGGAAGGTGACCTCATTTTGATGGCCGCAGACCAAAGGGATACCGTGCAGGTCGCCCTGGGTCAGCTGCGCTGTGAAGTCGCCAAACGCCTCGGCTTACTGGAAGAGGGCGATTTTAAACTGCTCTGGGTCACTGAGTTCCCGCTTTTCGAGTATAGTGAAGAAGAAGGTCGACTGATGGCCAAGCATCATCCTTTTACCGCCCCGATGGATGAGGATCTGGACTTGCTTGAAACGAATCCGGCGCAGGTGCGCGCCAAAGCCTACGACATCGTCCTGAATGGCACCGAACTGGGCGGCGGTTCCATCCGTATTCATGACCAGAACTTACAAAAGAATATGTTCAGCTTGCTTGGTTTCAGCGAAGCGGCGGCCTGGGAAAACTTCGCTTTCTTGCTGGAAGCCTTCAAATACGGTGTCCCTCCACATGGGGGCTGTGCCCTGGGCCTGGACCGTTTTGTCATGCTGATGACCGGTGCCGACAGTATCCGTGAAGTTATTGCCTTCCCCAAAGTGCAAACCTCAGCGGATTTAATGACTGAAGCGCCGGGTAAAGTCAGTCTCAAACAACTTGATGAACTGAAATTGCGCCTCGACGTGCATGGTGATCAAGAGAAATAAGGAGGATTTACAGTGAAATTCAAGAGGGGCAAATTTTCCGAAAAAGAAGAGCAGATCAAAAATCCCGCCGCTGAGGTTTCGGATAGCCCACCCTGCAGCGAGTCTGAGAAGACGCCTTTAGAAGCGGATACCAACGACCTGGCCCGGCAAGAAAACTGCACTGCTGTGATGGGCGCAGAATTGGCCAAAGTTCACATCGGGCAAAACGAAGAAAGCGAACGAGCCCTGCAGGAGCAGGTCCTGCACGCAGCGCTTGAAACTGAATTGAGGGATAAAACGATTAAAAAAGTGCTTGAAAAAACTGAACTTACGCAATCTAGGCTTAGTGCCGGAGAACGTTTTGCCGAAAAATCGAAGCGCAACAGTCTTGTTTATGAACTTTTGGATTGGAGCAAGCACATTCTGCTCGCCCTTGCGATGGGGCTCATCATTACGGGCTATATCGTTCAGCGCAACGAAGTTGTGGGCGTTTCCATGGATCCCACGCTTAAAAACGCGGACCGTGTCTGGGTACAAAAAATTTCAAAACTCTGGGACGGTATTGAACGGGGCGATGTGGTCACGGTGAATGGCGCGGCTTTGAGTGATGGCTCCTTGAAACAAGAAGACCTGGTCAAGCGGGTAATCGCGGTGGCGGGAGATCTGATCAGCATCAGTGACGGACAAGTGTTTCTGAATGGACAGCGTCTGGACGAGCCTTATCTCGCCGCGAACGTTGAGACTTATATGCCGAACTCGAGAAGTATGGAGATCACAATTGCCGCAGGCCAGTATTTCGTCATGGGTGACAATCGTGGCAGCAGCAAGGACTCACGCTATTTTGGCCCTATCAATGCGGATGCGATACTGGGTGAAGTATGGTTCAGGAGCTCGCCTCTGGACCGCATCGGCTTCATAAAATAAGTACAATCGACGAAAGTCAGCGGAGGAACTACATGCCCAATGAGCGCATGAAACATATCAGAAATTTTTCAATCGTTGCACACATCGACCACGGGAAATCCACTTTGGCAGACCGCCTGATTGAATATACCGGCGTTCTGACGCTGCGCCAAATGCATTCACAGGTCCTGGACAATATGGATCTCGAACGAGAGCGCGGCATCACGATCAAGGCCCAGGCCGTGCGCATGCTTTATCCTGCAGACAACGGTGAGATTTATGCCTTTAACTTGATCGACACCCCGGGACACGTTGACTTCAATTACGAGGTTTCCCGCAGCCTGGCTGCTTGTGATGGCGCCGTCCTGGTCGTTGACGCGGCCCAGGGCGTTGAAGCGCAGACCCTGGCTAATGTTTATCTGGCCATCGATGCAGATTTGGAAGTTTTGCCGGTCATCAATAAAATAGACCTTCCTTCTGCTCAACCTGAGCTGGTAATGAAGGAAATCGAGGACGTCATCGGAATCGACGCGTCTCATGCACCGCTCATCTCTGCTAAGACCAGCACCAATATCAAGGCTGTTTTAGACGCGATCGTGGAGTATTTACCGGCCCCTGAAGGAGATGAAGACAAACCGCTGAGTGCGCTGATTTTCGACTCGATTTACGACACCTATCGGGGCGTTATCGTGCACGTCCGTCTGCGTGATGGACGCATCAAAGCCGGACAGGAAATCAAATTGATGCACACGAAGAAAACCTTCATTGTCACGGAAGTCGGCTATTTCAGACCAGGTGAGCTTCTGGCTACAGAAGAACTTCTGGCAGGCGATGTGGGCTACATCGTGGCTAATATCAAGAACGTGCGCGACGCGGCGGTCGGCGACACCATAACCAGGACGGACCATCCGGTGGCTGTGGCTTTGCCGGGCTACAAAAAGGTGCAGCGCATGGTATTCTGCGGACTTTATCCGGCGGACAGCGCGCGCTACCCCGACCTGCGCGAAGCCCTGGAGCGGCTCCAAATCAATGACGCGGCCCTCAGCTTCGAGCCTGAAACCTCGGCGGCCCTTGGTTTTGGTTTCCGCTGCGGTTTTCTGGGACTGCTGCATTATGAAATCGTCCAGGAACGTCTGGAACGTGAATTCGATATCGACCTGGTCTCCACTGCTCCCTCCGTTGTTTATCACGTTTATCTGAAAAACGGCGAGATGATCACCCTGGATAACCCTACCAATTTACCGGACATCTCTGAAATCGATCGTTTTGAGGAGCCCATCGTCAAGGTCCAGATTTTAACGCCCAAAGAATATGTCGGAAATATTATGGAGCTTTGCCAGGAGCGCCGCGGACTTTACATCAACATGGACTATCTGGATGAGACCCGTGTCAATCTGCATTATGACATGCCCCTCAACGAGATCATTTACGACTTCTTTGATGCCCTTAAATCGCGCACCCGCGGCTATGCTTCGCTGGATTATGAAATTAAGAATTACGAACCTTCGGAATTGGTGAAGCTGGACATTATGCTGAACGGCGATATGGTCGACGCACTTTCCTTTATCGTGCACAAGGATAAAGCCTATGCCCGCGGGCGCCGCATGACGGAGAAGCTCAAGGAAAACATTCCCCGGCACCAGTTTGAGATTCCGATTCAGGCCTGTATCGGTGGCAAAATCATCGCGCGTGAAACGGTCCGGGCTTTCAGAAAAGACGTTTTATCCAAATGCTATGGTGGCGATATCACGCGAAAGAAGAAACTGCTGGAGAAACAAAAAGAGGGTAAGAAACGCATGCGCCAAGTTGGATCGGTCGAGGTTCCGCAGGAGGCGTTTATGTCAGTATTGAAACTGGACGAGTGATTTTTCGGCGCTCAAAAGGCGCCAAAAAAGTCATCGCCCAGTTTCAAGATAAAATGGGTACCGGGCGAATGGGGAGTAAATTCGGCGCTCAAAAGGCAACGAAATTTTATCGTCCAATTTCAAGATAAATTGGGTACCGGGCGAATAGGGAGTAAAATTCGGCGCTCAAAAGGCGCCAAACGGAGGAAGCAGACAAATGATAATCGGCGTACCCAAAGAACTGATCAACGGCGAAAACCGCGTCGCTATGACACCCGCCGGGGTGCATGCCCTGGTTTTGGACGGCCATACCGTCTTTGTAGAAAAAGACGCGGGCGCAGGCTGCGGGATGGAAGACGACGAATACCTGAGCGCAGGTGGCGAAATCAAAGCCACAGCCAGTGAAATTTGGGCCGCAGCCGAACTTATCTGCAAAGTCAAAGAACCTCAGGTGGAAGAATATGAGTTGATGCGACCGGGACAGACCTTGTTCACATATCTCCATCTGGCCGCTAATCGCGTTTTGACCGAAAAACTCCTGGAGCGCGAAGTTTGTGGCATCGCTTATGAAACGGTCATGACAGAAGATGGTTTTTTACCCTTGCTTGCCCCCATGAGTGAGGTCGCCGGACGTATGTCGGTACAAATCGGGTCCCACCTTTTACAAAAACACAACCACGGCCGCGGCATTCTTCTGGCCGGCGTTCCGGGCGTGCTTCCGGGAGAAGTATTGGTCATAGGAGCCGGTGTTGTCGGGCAAAACGCTGCCCATCTGGCGGCTGGTTTAGGAGCGCGTGTGACCATCGCCGACCTCAATGTCAAACGCCTCAAAGAAGTGGATCAACATTCAGGAGGGCGTATTTCCACCCTCATCTCCAATCCCTTTGACCTCGCAGCACAGGTCAAAAATTGCGATCTCTTGATTGGAGCAGTGCTGATCCCAGGCGCCAAAGCCCCGCATGTGGTCTCGGAAGCCATGGTCAAAACGATGAAAAAAGGCGCGGTAATCGTGGACGTCGCCATTGACCAGGGTGGCTGCATCGAGACGATGGATCATATCACGACCCATGCGGATCCCTATTTCATCAAGCACGGGGTCGTTCATTATTCAGTCGCCAACATCCCTGGTGCTGTGCCCCGCACATCCACTTTGGCCCTGACTGGGGTGACTTTGCCCTACATCAGAAAATTGGCGGGCGAGGGGATCAAGGAAGCACTCTTGGCTGACGAGTCCTTGCGCAATGGACTGAACACATACGCGGGCAAAGTATCCTATCAGGGCGTCGCGGAGGCTTTTGACCTACCCTACACGGACGCTTTGACCTGCCTGGCTGAATAATGCATGATTAAACCATCGGGCAGTGTCTGTGCCTTTGTGGTAAAGTCCGAAAACGGATAGCGGCTGCTCTTTGTGAATCATGTCGAAGTAGCCCGGTTTTTCCCCATACGAGCCACAGCGAATGGGCAAATCGGAATGAGTTTGCGCCCTTCCATCACCATATAATCATACACACGGTACACCTTGTGATAATTACGGCATTTTCCGGGGGAAAAGCTATCTATCAACGCATAGTTACACTAAGTTTATATTAATGTTAATATGAAACGAGTGAATTAATCCTTGAATCAGGTGTAGATCAAATCAGACCAGATCACAGCCCATTTGAGTCTAATCAGCGTTGTCTTGACCAACGGAGGGATTATTGTGTATTCATTGTTCTGCAGAGTATATCAGTTCGTTTTTAAGATCGTTTCCTACGTTTTGCCATTTCGAAAACCCGTCATCATTGAAGGCACCACTGAACTGCCCAGAGTCGCAAAAGAAATTGGCTTAAATCATTTGATTATAATCACTGACTCCGTCATTGTATCTTTAGGCCTGATGGATAATATGATCAATGCATTCAAAGAACAAAATCTCGAATATACCATTTACGATAAAACAGTTTCTAATCCCACCATCGACAATATTGAAGAAGCGCTTGCCTTATACAAAAAGAACAACTGCGACGGCATCGTGGCTTTTGGCGGTGGATCATCGATTGACTGTGCAAAAGGCGTGGCGGCGAGAGTTGCCAGACCTAAAAAATCTATTCCTCAGATGAAGGGCGTTTTAAAAGTATTGCACCGCACACCGCCTTTGTTTGCAATTCCGACGACGTCTGGAACCGGCAGCGAAGCGACGATAGCCGCAGTCATAACTAACAGCAAGACACATGAAAAATATGCCGTCAATGACACCTCGTTGATTCCTCACTATGCAGTGATGGACCCTAATTTGACCCTCGGCTTACCTCGGCATATTACTTCAACAACAGGCATGGATGCTTTGACACATGCGGTAGAAGCCTATATCGGCCACAGCAATACAAAAGAAACCAAGAAAATGAGCGAAGACGCGATCAAACTCATTATTGATAATGTCTATACCGCTTATACCAATGGTTCTGACTACAAAGCAAGAGAAAACATGCAGAAGGCATCTTATTACGCCGGCATCGCTTTCACCAGGGCTTATGTTGGCAATGTTCATGCAATTGCGCATACACTTGGCGGTTTCTACAATACGCCGCACGGACTTGCGAATGCGGTCATTTTGCCTTATGTTTTGAAAGCTTATGGCGCCTCGGCTCACCGCAAATTATCTGAACTTGAGCTGCTAATAAGCGGCGCCGATGGTCAGAGCACAGAGGAAGAAAGAGCGAACCGCTTTATTGATCGGATCATCGAGCTCAATAGTAAAATGAACATTCCCGATAAGATCCAAGGTATCGATGAAAAGGATATCCCGCTGATGGTTGAGCGCGCGTTTCATGAGGCGAATCCGCTTTATCCGGTTCCGAAAATATTTACTCGTCAGGACTTCATAAATATTTATCATGAATTATGAGGTGACTTATGCTTGGATATAATGGAAAATTTGCCTACATCGATTTAAACGACGCGAGTGTCAAGGATTACCCTATAAGCCAGGAGGATTATGCGCTATACCTTGGTGGCAAAACGCTTGCAGCCAAAATCATTTTCGATTCTTTCGACCGAAAAATCGAGGCCTTTTCCGATGAAAATTTGATCGTTATTACAACTTCGCCGCTTACAGGTTCAACGGCTCCCAGCTCCTCGCGTTTTAATATTTCAACCATTTCACCACTCACAGGGCTGCTGATCTCCTCAAACTGTGGTGGCAGTTTCGGGCTGCATCTGAAAAAATCAGGTTATGACGGCTTAATTATCACAGGTAAAAGCCGTCAACCGGCATTTATCGATATCGATAATGGAATTATTTCACTTAAACCTGCCCAGCATCTATGGGGCATGAATACATCCGAGGCACAAGAAAACCTTGGCGCGAAAAACCGAGGTAAACTGGTCATCGGTATCGCTGGTGAGCATATGGTCAGGTATGCCGCTGTAATCAGTGAAGAGAGAGCCGCCGGGCGTGGTGGTGTCGGCGCTGTTTTTGGCTATAAACTGTTAAAAGGCATTGTCGCCAGTGGACAAAATAAACTCGAGTTTTTCGACCAGGAGAAATTTAAGAAGCAGAATCACAAATGGATCAAGCAGCTCAAAGCACATCCGCTGACCGGAAAACAGTTGCCAAAGTATGGTACGGCCGGGCTTGTTCGCATGATGAACAGTCACCACCTGCTGGCCACTAAGAATTACACCAGCGGTCAATTTGAGGGTTTTGAAGAGTTGAGCGGCGAGAAATTAGCGGAAGAAAATCTTATCAAAAATAAAGGCTGTGTCACTTGTCCGATACAATGCGGCCGACAGGTCATGGCTTATGACAAGGCGGTAAAAGGCCCAGAACTGGAAACGATTGGATTATTGGGAAGCAACTTATTAAACAGCGACATGAACAGCATTATCCGCATAAATCATTTATGTGACGAATACGGCATAGACACGATCACCTATGGCAGTTCTATTGGATTCGCTATGGAGCTAAATGAGCGGGGCATCTGGGACAATGGCCTGAACTTCGGCGATACCGGCCTGCTCGAAGATCTGGTTGAAAAAGTCTCAAAGCGCGAGGGCATCGGTGCTGAAATAGCAGAAGGAACAAAACGCCTGGCAGAAAAATTCGGCGGAAGCGATTATGCCATCAACGTAAAAGGACTCGAAATTGCAGCTTATGAGCCACGCGCGGCCCAAGGAATGGGACTTGGCTACGCCACATCCAATCGCGGCGGCTGTCATCTTAATGGCGGTTATTTGGTCGTATTAGAAGGCCTGGGACTTAATGTCAACGGAAAAACCACACGGGGCAAGGCGGCTTTTACCATTATGTTCCAAGATCTGATGGAGGCCGTATCTGCAGCAGGAATTTGCTTATTTACGACCTACGCGATTCTCCCTGCGTTCTTAGTAAACAAGCCAAAGAGTAGAATTTCCAAGATCATCAATGACACCCTGCCATTTATGGGTGGAATTGTCGGCGTAGTCAAGAACCAAATGTGGCTGCTGCGCTTCAATTTGGCGTCGATCTTGTCATATCCATATATGATCCGCCTGATCACCGGCAAAAAAATGACGATCGGCAGCTTCATCGAATTCGGTGAAAGAGGCTTCAATCTCGAACGCATCATCAACATCCGCCAAGGGCTCCAAGGCAGCGATGATACCTTACCCAAACGCCTTCTAAAAGAACTGCAGAGATCAGATGATCCGGATAGCATCGTCAAACTCGATGAAATGCTAAAAAAATACTACAAAATCCGTGGTTGGAATCAGAACGGCGTGCCAACCCAGAAGAAACTGAGGAAGCTTAAGCTGGGTCGAGGGTGAGTATGGTGACTGACCCAAAGGAAACAGTCGAGTGATTTCTGAGAATCTATTCAAATAAAGTGAAAATCGTCGCAGTAACTTCGTTTCAAAAGCGGTCAATTATCAATCGTTAAGTGAAAAATCGATCTGATTTTGCTGCGCAGCTGCTCCAGCTGATCGTCAAGTGGAAAACCCTGAATCATCACATCGTCAGGAGTTGACGTCTCACCACCACCACCAACAAAGTTACGCCGTTTAGCTTCTCCCGATGATTGACTTATTTTTTCTGCAGCAGGTATAATATGCAGGCTTGCGGCCGTGGTGGAATTGGCAGACACGCTGGATTTAGGTTCCAGTCTTGCG
>CAYNZF010000004.1:10646-43144 GCA_964401615.1 uncultured Oscillospiraceae bacterium | reverse complement strand
CCATCCTTCAGCGCTAGCTGTGACGACGTCATAGTGAGCCGTAAGCAGGACAGGCGCCTCCCTGCTTTTACCCGGCCAATGAAAAACCAGAGCATAATCATTTACAGCTGTAAAGTTCAGCTTCTCGAAGAGCAGCGGGTAGGCGGAGCGTAAGTACCGGCCAAAGGACTGGAAGACCGTCCAGTCTGTTTCGCCCGGATCCGCATGAGAGACAGTCGGGAAGCGGATGGCTTCTTGTAAACGATTGACAGCGTCCATAGATACCCTCTTTTCCGGGACAAGAACTTGCAGTTTTATCAATTATGGCACAAGTCCAGCGATTTCGTACAACTTGTTGATGTTTTGGATATTGTGAGATCGTTACGAAGTTGGATATCTGCATGAATCGGTCTATGGTTCATTCAAATTATGAAAACGATTGGATTGGAAATCCACCCTGATTGATTGAGAATGGCGCACAGATCCGGTGAAGCGAAAAATAGCCATTTGGATCAGGCGCAAACCTCATGCAAACGGCTATCTTTTTGTATGGAGCTGTGATGCTTATCAACGTTATTTCAGCTCGGTCTTGTGCTCCAGCATCCAACCTATGGTGACAAACGCGGCCACGGCCAGGGCAAAAGTAAAGATCTTTTCGGGAGTGATCCCAATGAACTGAACATCAGCCAAGGTGCCCATACCAAATACTCGGTCAGAGAGCCAACTCAGGCCAATGCCTGCAGTGGCAGCCAGCAGGAAAGAAACGGGTTTGGCGGCCTTTATTCGGTGCCGCAGCACGCTGTGAAGAGTGATAAAGAAAGCGAAGTAGAGCGTTGCCATGACCAGACCAAGACCTTGTGCGAGGAGCGTTCGGACCAACTCCCAGTAAACACCAAGCCTGTTCGCGTCCAGACGGCGCAGGAGCTCAAGTATACTGCTGTCAATTTCAAAACTGACCCGCGGCGGCGCAGCGATTCTAATGACCTGAAACGTCAGCCAAGCGATGAACGCCGAGAGAATTATGCCGGATAGAATCAGACAGAAGTAGCTGATGTATTTGGCTCCCAAGCGCTTCCATGCAGTCTGCGGAACGTAGGTTTCAAATGCAGCATACGGCTCGTTGAGATCCTTGTTGTAAGAAATAATCGAGCTTACCATAGGAGAAATGAACAGAACGACCATGATTGCACCCAGACCAATGAAGCTGACCATGGTCAGTATTTGTGTCAGGACAGATTCGTCCCAGTTCAGTCTTTGCCCGCTGAAATAAGCACTGACCAAGAAAAAGGCGGCAAAAATCATCAAGGTCAGCGAACTCCATTTGACATTATTGAAGGTTTTTTTGAATTCGTAAGTCAACAAAGCTTTCATTTGCGATATACCTCCCGATATAATTCGTCGATGGACATATTTTTATTTTCACGGATCGTCTCAACATCGCCCATGGCTTGGATCTGACCGTCCCTGATAAAATAGACTTCATCAAGCAGCCTTTCCATTTCGCTGATCAGATGACTGGTGATCAAAATCGTTGAATTTTCACTGAAGCCCTTGGCGATCAGATTCAGAATTTCTTCTCGTGCGACCGGATCGACACCATCCAGTGGCTCATCAAGCACAATGAGGCGTGCCTGTCGTGAAATGGTCAGAGCCAAGGCAAACTTGCTCTTCATCCCCTTGCTGAGACTCGATATACGCATGGTTTCGGCTAATTCCAGCTCGCTCATCAGCGACTTGAACTTGCTGAGGTCAAAGTCCGTGAAGAATGAGGCATAGGTAGCGGCCGCTTGAGCGATGGTCATGCCGGGCAGCATATAGTCCGCTCGGGTCAGACCGGAGATTTTGGACTTGCTCTTGCTTGACAAGAGTTCTCCTTCGATGCTGATGGTACCGGAATCAGCTCGCAGCTCTCCCGTGAGAATGCGCAGTAAAGTCGTTTTTCCGGAGCCGTTAGGGCCCAGCAGGCCGACAATTCTACCGGGCGCCAAGTTCATTGAGGCATCCCGCAGAGCCTGATTTGATAGGTAGCGTTTAGAAACAGCTTTAATTTCAATCATGATTTTTGGCCTCCTTGTTTCCAATCCTCTGACAGATCCCGGAGAATCTCATCTAGTGACAAGCCCAATTTTTTCGCCTCATTGATGAAGCGCGTCCTAATTTTTTCGGCTTCCTGCCGGCGTAAATGTTCCACCATCGCCGCGTCCTCCTTTACAAAGGTCCCAACCCCTCGCTCTGCGAAAGTCAATCCGTCCTTTTCCAGCTCCATGAAGACCCGCTGCACCGTATTGGGATTCACACTGAATTCTTCAGCGATTTCCCGTACGGAGGGAAGTTTATCACCCGGCCTCAATTCACCACTGATCAACTTGTTTTTTAGCTCGCCGACAATCTGCACATAGATTGGAAGTCCATCCAAAAATTTATACATTAACGTGAGCTCCTTTCCTAATGTTCTAGTGTATTATTAATCTAGCACACCAATACGGCAAAAGCAAGCCCCTTTTGCCAAAATAGATTTATCGCAAATTATCTGAGAGAAGTACCTGCCGAGACGATGCGAATTCCACCCAGATACAGGCCAAAACAAAACCTGCATCCGACTTGAATCAGATCCAGGTTTTTGCTGCTTTCATGGCCGGAAACCGGGTTATTCGATATCCTGCAGGGCATCGAATCCCTCTTCACCGGTACGAACTTTAATGACATTTTCGACATTATGGATGAAAATCTTTCCATCGCCAATGTTTCCGGTATAGAGGACTTTCTTGGCAGTTTCAATGACGGTCCTGACAGGCACTTTGCTTACCACGATCTCCACCTTGATTTTCGGGAGCAAGTTCGTCTCAAACTCAACACCTCGATAATATTCAGTAACGCCGCCCTGTATGCCATAGCCGAGTACGTTTGTCACGGTCATTCCGGTGATGCCGATTCGATCCATCGCGTTTTTCAAAGCTTCGAACTTATTCTGTTTTGTGATGATCTCAATTCGCGTGAATTTGATATTTGAGAGAGAGGCAGCTGTCAAAGCAGGATTGGGCATGGCGACGACCTTGACCGGCACGGCATGGTCCATCGAAACAGCGCCGCTTAGATCAGCCGGATCGATATCCGCGTAGGAATTGTTGTATTCAGACGCACTGGTGTAATCCACGGTTACGAAATCCGGATAGGCCTGGTTGCCGTGTTCACCGATATCCAAGCCTTCAATTTCCTCACGCAGAGACACACGCAAACCAATCGTCTTCTTGAGGCCCAGCCAAAGAAGGGCGGATGCCGGGAAGACAAAGGCTGCGACGCTCAGGACACCCAGAGCCTGTGATTGCAGCAGGCCAAATCCACCGCCAAAAAACAAGCCATCCGGTGTTTCGATGCCGGCTATGCCATTTTGGGCAAAGAGGCCGACAAAGAGAGTGCCGAGAACGCCATGAACGAGATGGACCGACAGTGCGCCGACCGGATCATCGAGTTTTTTTCGATCAAAAAACATGACGGACAGGACAACCAGAACACCTGAAACAGCACCGATAATCATGGAACTGCTGACACTGACATAGGCGCAGCTTGGTGTTATGGCTACCAGTCCGGCCAGCAGTCCGTTGATGGACATACCCAGATCCGGTTTTCCGATGACAAGCCACGCCGTCATCGTTGCAGTGATGATCGCTACAATGCCGGCCGTGTTAGTTGTCACCAGTATGTGCGATATGGACATGGGATCTGCTGACATGGTGGAACCAGGATTGAACCCGAACCAGCCAAACCAGAGGACGAAAGCACCAATCGTCGCCAGACTCATGTTATGACCCGGAATGGCATGAATCTTGCCATCTTTTGTGTATTTCCCCACCCTTGGACCAAGGACCATCACACCGGTCAATGCAGCCCATCCGCCAACCGAATGGACGACAGACCCGCCGGCAAAATCGAGCATGCCCAGTTTTGCCAGAAATCCTCCGCCCCAGATCCAGTGGCCAATCGTCGGGTAGATGAGCAGGGTCAGGAAAAATGAGAAGATGATGAAGGAAAGGTATTTGATTCTTTCCGCAACAGCGCCGGAAACGATCGTAGCGGCAGTTCCACAAAAAACGAGCTGAAAGAAGAATTTGGACCAGAAGGGGACGCCCGCCCATGAGATAGCGCTGTAGACACCTTTGTAGGCCTCTCCGCTTGCCGGCGAATTGTCTGCACCGCTCGCCATCCATAGACCTTGCAAGCCGATAAACCCATTGCCGTCACCAAACATCAAGCCCCAACCGAGAACCAGAAAGCCAAGCGAAGACACTGCAAAAACAATAAAGTTTTTTGATAGAATGTTGACCGCATTTTTCTGCCTGGCCAAACCGCTTTCCACGGCAGCAAAGCCGAGATTCATGAAGAAAACGAGTACAGCTGTGAAAATGACCCAAATGGTGTCGACAATGATCTTAGTGTCCATATGTTCCCTCTTCCTTGTGCCGCATGAGCGGCGATCTGCAGATACACGAAAAAGGCGCCAACCAATCATTTTGGTAAGCGCCTTTGCTTTGTGAAATACAGATATTTCTTAATTTTTCTAAACTTATCAAAAACATGAATGTCTGTCAATCGATAATTTCTAATTTTGTTGTTGACCAGTGAACATTTCTCTTGTTTACAGTTTATGAAAAATGAAGCGATTGAAAATCGAGTATCACCACCGGATTGCTGATGTGGCATCTATTAAAAACTTCTTTTACTCTTCCTCAAAAACGCAGCAAGAAACAAAATAAGTTTGCTGGGTGTGGGATCTGAGATGTACGAGGCCTTTCGCGGGCAAAAGCTTTGACGCACGTCGAATTATTGCATTGCATAGACCAGTATGTTATTGTCAAAAATGTTTTACACTTGTCCAAAATACGTTTTTAGAGGTAGAAAATGATGAAAAAATCGTCAGTCAGGTTCCTGGTATTATGCATGGTTCTGGCACTTGGTATCTTGCAGGCAAGCTGCGGTGCTTCCTCATCCACTGAATTCAAAGTCGGTCTCGAATGCGGTTATGCGCCGTTCAACTGGACCCAGACCGATGCATCAAACGGAGCCGTTAAAATTGCCGGCAGCTCGGAATATGCGGGCGGTTATGACGTTGAAATTGCCAAAGAGATTGCCAAGGGTCTCGGAAAAGAGCTCGTGATCGTTAAAACCGCGTGGGACGGCTTGCCGCCTGCCGTGCAGGCCGGGACAATCGACGCGATCATCGCCGGTATGTCACCAACCGCCGAGCGGAAAGAGACCATTGATTTCACGGATGCCTACTATCGGTCAGATCTCGTACTGATTGTGAAAAAGGGCAGTGCTTTTGAAAAAGCCACCGGCATTCAGGATTTTTCCGGGGCAAAAGTCTCTGCCCAGCTGAATACATTCCATTATTCGGTCATCGACCAGATCCAGGGCGTCCTCAAGCAGACCGCCATGGATGACTTCCCGGCGATGCGTGTCGCACTGGAAGCCGGTATGATTGACGCCTATGTTTCCGAAAGGCCGGAAGGTGTCTCTGCCGTTGCGGCCAACAGCAAGTTCGCCATGGTTGAATTCGCCAAAGGCCAGGGTTTTACAGCCTCCGATGATGACGTTGCCATCGCGGTCGGCCTGAAAAAAGGACAAGCGGAGCTGATCACCAAGATCAACACCATCCTGGCGGGCATTACAGAAGATCAGCGCAAGCAGCTGATGGATGCCGCCATCAAGAACCAGCCGGCCGGCAATTAAGCGGCTGCTGTTTTCACAGACACGAATCATTGGGTTCAGCTGATGAGCCGGTAAGGGGCACTGACATATGCTTACTGCTGTCATGACCGTCGTCGCCGATCGTACTTCCTGGGAATGGATTGTTCTGATTGTTGAGCGATATTGGTCGCAATTTCTGATTGGCGCCGGCGTCACTCTGATGATCGCACTAACGGGTACGATTGTCGGTTTTGCCTTGGGGTTGATCATCGGCGTCATTCGCACGATCCCGGTCAATCCTGAAGCGTCCTGGTCCAAAAGAGCATTGTTCAAGCTGATCAACTTCTTGCTGGTCTGCTACATCGAGATTTTCCGCGGAACTCCGATGATCGTCCAGGCGATGGTCATCTACTACGGTGCCGGCATGCTGTTCAATATCCATATGTCCGCAATCGCCGCCGGGCTGTTCATTGTATCAATCAACACAGCGGCCTATCTGGCCGAAATCGTCCGCGGCGGTATCCTCTCGATTGATTCGGGGCAGACCGAGGCAGCCCAATCGATTGGCATGACCCACTGGCAGACCATGGTCCATGTTGTCCTGCCGCAGGCCATCCGCAACATCCTGCCCGCTCTCGGCAATGAGTTTGTCATCAATATCAAGGATACCTCGGTCTTGAACGTGATCTCCGTCTCCGAACTGTTTTTCACCTCCAAATCGGCGGCCGGTAATAACTTCCGCTATTTCGAGGTCTTTTTCGTAACTTGCATCCTGTATTTCGTCATGACCTTCAGCGTCACGCGGATTCTGCGCCTGCTCGAAAAAAGGATGGCCGGCTCATCCACCTTCACCATCCATGGATCTCATACCACTTTCGAAACCGAACTAAAAATCAGAGGTGGGCTGTAATATGGCAGAGGTCATACTGGAAATCAAGCATTTGAAAAAGACCTTCGGCACCAACGAAGTCTTGAAGGATATAGACTTCACGGTCCGCAAAGGTGAAGTCGTCTGCATTATCGGCGCCAGCGGTTCAGGCAAGTCGACTTTGCTGCGCTGCATCAACCTGCTCGAACGGCCAACGTCCGGCGAGATTCTCTACCATGGCCAGAACGTCCTGAGCAGCGGGTCATCCCTGTCTGCCTACCGCGCCAAAATTGGCATGGTTTTCCAGCAGTTCAACTTGTTTGGCAACCACACGGTGCTTGAAAACTGCACGATTGGTCAGATGAAAGTCCTGAAACGGGACAAGCAAGCCGCAGTCAAGACAGCACTCGATTATCTGGAAAAGGTCGGCATGGCCCAGTACATCAGCGCCCGCCCGCATCAGATCTCGGGCGGACAGAAACAGCGGGTCGCGATCGCCAGGGCACTCTCCATGGAGCCTGAAGCCCTGCTTTTCGACGAACCCACCAGTGCGCTCGACCCGGAGCTGGTCGGTGAAGTCCTCAAAGTTATGAAGGATCTCGCCCACAGCGGCCTGACCATGCTGGTCGTCACCCATGAAATGTCCTTTGCCAGCGAAGTCGCCAACCGTGTCGTTTTCATGGATGAAGGGGTCATTGTCGAAGAAGATGTACCCGAGGTCATTTTCAACAAGCCCAAACATGAACGGACCCGCACGTTCCTGCGCCGCATCCTCAACAAAGATTAAGGGATGCCTGGTCAGGTCCGGCAGGATGTCGGCAAAATCGCGCCTATAGCAGTGCTGCGTATGCACAAGTTTAATTGAACCCGGAAGGCACGTGAGTATTCCGCTTATATGATTGGGATGGGTGATGTGGTCAATGATGAGAGTATCCAAAAATCGGCAAAAATGAATTTTCATATCGCCAAGAAAAAAGCGAGTCCGGATGAAGGTGAGGAATAATTTCTCCGCCCCCCCAACCCCTTCCACCAACACCCAGCAAAGTGAGCAGCTATGAATAAATACGTCATCGCCCCGGACTCCTTCAAAGGAACGATGTCTTCCCAGGAAGTATGCGACATCATCGAACGCAGCATACTCGATTTTGACCACGACGCGGTGATCGTTAAGGTGCCGGTCTCCGATGGGGGCGAAGGTTTTGCCGATGCGTTTTTAAGGCAGTGTGGTGGAACGCGCCACGAGCTTTCGGTCAAAGGCCCGCTCTTTCAGCCTGTGCAAGCTTACTGGGGCATGCTGGCGGATAACAAAACGGCGGTTATTGAAATGGCGGCTGCGGCGGGTTTGATGCTCATTAAACCGGAGCAGATGAATCCGGAACTGACGACCACCTGGGGTGTGGGTGAGTTGATTTTGGACGCGATCTCCAAGGGCGCGGAGAAGATCATTATCGGACTGGGCGGGAGCGCGACCAACGATGGCGGGATAGGCATGGCGACAGCGCTGGGTTACCGCTTTCTTGATGCGAGCGGTGAAGAACTTTCACCGATCGGTGCGAATTTATCGAAAATTGCCCGCATCATTAAACCGCCTGATCAGATTCGGACCGATTTCGAAGCAGCCTGCGATGTGAACAACACGCTTTTTGGGCCTGCTGGGGCGGCCTTTGTTTTTGCCGGGCAAAAGGGCGCGGATCAAGCGATGATTGAGCGGCTGGACGAGGGTTTGAAAATTCTCGCTTTGAAAATTGAATCTGATCTGGGAGTGCAGGTTGTGGACATCGGCGGCGGGGGTGCTGCGGGCGGTCTGGGCGCGGGCGTGGTGGCGTTTTTGGGTGGGACCTTAAAACCGGGAATCGAGCTGCTGCTGGATACGATGAATTTTGACGCGCTCATTCTGGATGCGGATTTCATCATCACCGGTGAGGGCCGCATGGATGGGCAGAGCCTGGCGGGGAAAACGCCGCTGGGTGTCGCGCGCAGGGGGAAGCAATCGGGCGTTCCGGTCATCGGGATCGCGGGGTCGCTGAGCCAGGACTTGAGCCCGTTCTATGCTGAGGGTTTTACGGCGCTGTTCAGCACGATTCGTGACGTGGATAGCTTGGCGGCGACCTTGGCGCATTGCCGCGAAGATCTTTATGAAACGGTCAGGGCTGTTGTGAGCCTTATCTTGGCCGGTCAAAAAAACAGCACCGCGAAACTTCCTGAAAAACAAAAATCGCAGGCCACACTTTTTACAACGCTGAAAAAATTCATTTCTGAAAAAGAAGCTTTGGTCTCGGTGGATGCCTCGAAATTCAAGGATCCGCTGGCCATGCAGGTCGCGTGGACCGGTCTGAAGAACAATAATCCCGGCAGCTCAACAAAATTGCTGGAGGAAACTGAGCCGGGCGTTTTGCGCTATAAGTCTTCGGCGGTGGAGAAACTCAAGGCTGCGCTTTTTGCCGGGTCTGCTGTGGTTTTTGACAAAAACCTGGGCCTGTTTTACCGCGGCCCCAAAGCGACGAGCGATGCGAAACAGGCGGTCCGTTTGGAGGACATCCATGCTTTGCAATTATTGTCACGCAAGGGTGCCGTGCGCAGTAATGAAAACAAGGCTAACGCCTTTTTGCATGTATACGAATTAAACCTCGTCAAGCATGACGGTGTGCGGCATCATGTGATGTCTTATTACGATAAAAGCAATGCCCGCGCGGATGCCGCCGCGATTGGGGAGTGGCTGGCTGTGCCGGTCTGGGATGGGATCGACGGGTAGTTTTGCCAAAGTGACGGGCAAAACACGGCCAAATCGCCGAACAAAACACGGCCAAATCACCGAACGAAACACGGCCAAATCGCCGAAATGCATTGCTGGATCCTACATATTTGTGTAGAATCAGTATTGTGAGGTGACTCTGATGAAAAAGTACAGGAAACGTGTTTCTGATCAATTGTTGATGGATAAACTTGAAGCCAAGGGCGCTGTCTTGATTGAAGGGGCGAAGTGGTGCGGTAAGACGACGAGTGCGGCCCAATTGGCTAAAAGTATTTTATACATGCAGGACCCCTTGCACAAAGAGCAGAACATCAAAATGGCTGAACTCGATCCGAGCCTTCTTCTGACGGGTGAAACGCCGCGGCTCATAGATGAATGGCAATTAGCGCCCAGGCTCTGGGATGCGATTCGTTTTGAAGTTGATAAAAGAGATGAGTTCAAGCAGTTTATTTTGACGGGCTCTACTTTGCCCTCAGTTGACATGTCAAGCAGTCACAGCGGGACGGGCCGTATCGCCAAGATGACCATGAGACCCATGTCTTTGTTCGAGTCTGAGGACTCCAATGGAGCGATTTCTTTGAAAAACATGTTTGACTCTGCCCAGGCGATTTCCGCGCAAACGCAGGTGGATATTCAACAAATCGCTTTTTTGATTTGTCGTGGCGGTTGGCCCAAAGCGCTGGACCAGACGGACAAAGTAGCGCTCAGACAGGCCTATGATTACTATGACGCGGTGGTGGGATCGGACATTTCGGCGGTGGATGGGGTGGCGCGCAATACGCAGCGAGTGAATCTGCTCATGCGAGCCTATTCCAGATACAGTGCCTCGGATGCTAAAATTACGAGTATCAGAGCAGACATGATGGCCAATGACGTCGATTCGCTGTCGACTGAAACAATCTATAACTATATCAACGCGCTGAAAAGCATTTTTGTGGTGGAGGATTTACCGGCGTGGAGTCCCAATCTGCGCTCCAGGACAGCGATTCGCAGTTCGGATACCCGTCATTTTGTTGATCCCTCCATCGCGGTGGCAGCCCTTGGCATAGGCCCCTCTGACTTGTTGAACGACCTCAATACGATGGGTCTGCTGTTTGAGTCGATGTGCATCCGGGATCTGCGCGTCTACGCTGAATCTCTGGAAGGAAAGGTCTATCATTACCGTGACAAGAGTGGCCTGGAGTGTGACGCAATCGTGCATCTGCGCAATGGTTCTTATGGACTGATCGAGGTAAAGCTAGGTGGCAGCGAAATAGAGACCGCGGCCAGAAATCTACTTGCTTTGAGTGCAAAAATCGATCCTGCGCGGATGAAGGCTGCGTCGTTTATGATGATTTTGACCGGAACAGGCTATGCTTACAAGAGAGAAGACGGTGTTTATGTGGTTCCACTGGCTTGTCTGAAGAACTGACATAAGTGATCGCAAAAATAGCAGATACAGAAAGGAAACAAAATGACAACACTTACCCGAGCAGAGGCCCTGGCAATCCTGCAGGAATACAACAAAGAAGACTTTCATCTGCAGCATGCGTACACCGTTGAGGGCACAATGCGGTATTTTGCCAATAAACTGGGTTATGGGGAAGAGGCGGACTACTGGGCACTGGTTGGTCTGCTGCATGACATTGATTTTGAATTGTACCCTGAGGAGCACTGCGTGAAAGCGCCGGAGCTGCTGCGCGGTCATGGCGTCGAGGAGGGCATGATCCGCTCGATCGTGTCGCACGCCTACGGGATCTGCAGTGATGTTGAGCCGGTGCACGAGATGGAGAAAATCTTGTTCGCCACGGATGAGCTCACGGGCTTGATCGGGGCGGCGGCGCTGATGCGTCCGTCTCGTTCGGTGCAGGATATGGAGCTGAAGTCTTTGAAGAAGAAGTTCAAGGACAAGCGTTTCGCGGCAGGTTGTTCGCGTGACGTGATCCAGACCGGGGCGGAGATGCTGGGCTGGGAGCTGGACCGCTTGCTGGAAGAGACGCTTGAGGCGATGAAGGCCATCGAAAATTAGGGAAAATAATGGCACGGGCTGCGGTCAGTGGTGAATAAAAGGAGTCCAGAATGATAGATAAGATCAAGGCGGAAGTAAGCTGGGCGGCGGAAGAAATCTGCGCCGTGGGCAAGCTCGAAAAGGGCCAGATACTAGTGGTGGGCTGTTCGTCAAGCGAGGTCCTGGGCGAAGAAATCGGCAGTCACTCCAGCGTGGAAGTGGGCGAGGCCATCTACGAGGCGCTGGCGGAGGTACTCGACGCGAAAGGCATCTATTTGGCGGCCCAGTGCTGCGAGCATCTGAACCGGGCCCTGGTGCTGGAGCGAGCTGCGCTGCAGGGGCAGGACAGGGTGAGCGCGATTCCGCAGCCGAAAGCGGGCGGGTCTTTTGCCACGGCGGCTTATAAGCACTTCAAGGATCCGGTGCTGGTGGAAAAAGTCCGGGCGGACGCGGGGCTGGATATCGGCGGGACCTTGATTGGTATGCATCTGAAAGAGGTGGCGGTGCCGGTCAGGCTGGGCATCCGGCAGGTGGGGGCGGCGCTGCTGATCGCGGCACGCACGAGACCTCGCTTGATCGGCGGAGCGCGGGCCATTTACGACGAAGATCTGAGCTGATTTATGGACAGTCCCCGGATGGATTTTGTCAGAGTCCACTTTTATTTCACCGGCCGGGTGCAGGGCGTGGGCTTTCGTTATACCGCGATGCTGTACGCGCAAAAATTGGGTCTGACGGGCTGGGTGAGAAATAATCCCGATGGCAAAGTGGAAATGGAAGCGCAGGGCAGCCGCGCGCGCATTGATCTGCTGGTGGATCAGCTGTCGCATAGTTTTCCGATTCGCATCGATCATGTGCAGGAGTGGGTTTTGCCTGTGGTCGCGGGGGAGGCTAAATTCGATGAAATTTGGTAATCCTTTGATTTGCTTGAAAATCTGTTAGAATAGGCAGGTTTCAACGAATTTGAGCGAGTTTGGCTCGCAGCCTATTAAAAAGGAAAAAATATGAAAGAATCGAATACGAAAAAGTCGCCTTCACTGCAGGAGCTGCGTGAGGAAATGGCGGCTCTGGATAAAAATATTCTGGCTGAAGTAACACACCGTCAGGATTTGACGAAAAAAATCTACCTTGAAAAAAAGGCGCAGGGCAAGGAAGTGCTCGACCTGAGGCAGGAAGTGCTGAAGCTTACGCGCTTAAAGGACGAAGTCGCACCGGAGTACTTGATGTCGGCTCGGGCGGTGCAGGAAACCTTGATGCGCTTGTCGCGCGAGGAACAGTATCGTTTGACGCTGGAAAATCCGGGGGTCTGGGAACCGGGTGAAATCATCTCATTGGCTGCGGATCAGATGCCTGATTTTAAGGTCGTGGCGGTGCAGGGGAATTCATCCTCGTACGCGGGTGAGGCCGCGCAGGCCCTGTTTCCGCAGGCCAGCCTGATGCCTACGCGAACCTTTGAAGCAGCCTGCCGTTCGGTGGTGGAGGAGATGGTGGACGTTTGCGTTTTGCCCCTGGAAAATTCCACGGCTGGTACGGTGGATGATGTCTACGCCCTGCTGGAAAAGCATAATTTGTATATCATCGCGACCAAGGCGGTTGAAATCAAGCACTGCATCGTGGGTCTGCCCGGCAGCCGCTTGAGTGATATCCGCACGGTGCTCTCGCATCCTCAGGCGCTGGCGCAGTGCTCGACGGTCATCAAGGGGATGGGCTGGAAGAGTGAAGAGCTGCTCAACACAGCCTTCGCAGCGGAGCGTGTCGCCCTGCTCAAGGACCACACGGTGGCGGCGATTTCTTCAGAGGCGGCAGCGATTCAGAATGGTCTGGTGGTGATCAGCCGGGATATCAACAACGCGGTGAAAAACCAGACCCGCTTTGTGGCGGTGGCCCGTAAACCAATCATTTTAGCCGAGGCGAACAAGCTCAGCTTGATCATCAGGCTCAGTCACCAATCCGGGAGTCTGGCCAAAATGCTGGCCATGTTCTCGGATCTGGAACTAAATTTGAGTAAGATCCAATCGCTGCCTGTACCGGAAATGCCCTGGGAGTATTCTTTCTACATCGATGTGGAGACGGCCAGGACGCCCAAGGCGCTGCAGGCCCTTTATCAGCTGGCTCAGGAGCAGTCCAGCTTGAAGTTTTTGGGTTGGTACATCGCTTAAATCACGCATGGCGCTGCGGGTATAGGTTCTCTGGCTTCCTGGACAGAAAGTGTTACAATTTTAATTGGTAAATTAAGTGCGATTGCGCCTGTTTTGCCAGTATGAGAAAATTTGTCTAACACAAAGAAAGAAGGTCGCGCACGTGATTAAGATAACGGATGTCAGTAAGAGCTACAATCAGGAGACGATGGCCGTCGACCACATCAATCTGGAGGTGCGGGATGGCGAGATTTTCGGCTTTCTGGGACCAAACGGAGCGGGTAAGACCACGACGCTGAAGATGTTGACCGGTATCCTGGAATTGACGACCGGTTCTATCAGCATCAACGGTTTCGATATAGGCAAGAACGCTCTGGAAGCGAAGTTTCAGTTTGGTTTCGTGTCGGATGACCCCAATATTTTTCTGCGCCTCAAGGGAACGGAGTATTTGAAATTTCTCGCTGAAATTTATATGGTGCCCGGCGAACTGCGTCAAGAGCGCATCAGTACTTTAGCCAGAGAATTCGAGATGGAGAGTGCGCTCGGTGATAAACTGCAGAGCTATTCTCACGGCATGCGCCAGAAAATCGTCCTAATGGGTGCCTTGCTGCACAATCCCCCGGTCTGGATTCTCGATGAGCCGATGACCGGTTTAGATCCACAATCTTCTTTTATCCTGAAAAAGATGATGCGCAGCCATGCCGATGCGGGCAAAACCGTCATATTTTCGACGCACGTCCTGGAAGTGGCTGAAAAAATCTGCGATCGTGTGGCCATCATCGACAAGGGGAAAATCCTCTTCTGCGGGACCATCGCCGAGCTGAAGGCTCAGCAAGGTGACCGTTCACTGGAGACCATCTTCCTGCAGCTGGTCGGCGCGGAAAACGGTGAATCCGCTTCCGCTTCCGCTGACTTCAGCCTGGAAGGGAAGTGAGCCTATGCCTAAGCGCATCTTCCTCTTGACCTGGCTCCTGATCAAAGGCGGCGATTTTTCTTTCGGTTCCGGCGGCAGTCTGGGTCGTATCAAAAAGAAACAAAGCAGCTTCGCCAACAGCGTCGGCCGCAAAGCCGGTATGACCCTCCTCTATATCGCTTTAATTTTATATGCCGGCGGCATCAGTTTCTACCTTGGCCGCAGCATGACACTGGGCGCGGTCGCGTTGAATATCGCTCATTTGATCCCGCAGGTCATCGTACCGGCCATGTGCATCGGCGCAGTGATTTTCGGTTTTGTGTATGTCGTGACGGCTTTTTATCACACCAATAATACTGAACTCCTGCTGAGCATGCCTTTTCAGCCTTCGGAGATCATTGCCGGGCGTTACCTGCAGGTGATGTCCTATGAATATATGACTTTGGGGGGCTTCTTTTTGCCCTTCATGCTGGCCTATGCGATTTATTCGGGACAAGGGCCTCTGTTCTACCTGGTCATGCTCCTGGTCATCGTTTTTATTCCCTTTCTGGCTCTGGCGGCGATGACCATCCTGATCATGCTGCTGCTGCGTTTTACCAAATTTTTTAAGAACAAGGACCGCTTCACCATTGTCTCGACCCTCATCATCTTGCTGGTCTCTTTCGGAATCTCTTTCGGTTTCAATTTTTCGATGAATCCGGGTTTGAACAACGGGTCGATGCCGACCATCGATCAGTCAACCGCGAACAGCCTCGGTCAAGCGAATCTGCTGTTCCTGGGCGCCGATTTCGCGGTGAAATGGCTGAACGGGAGCAATACATTGACGGGCTGGCTCCATGGTTTGGCCTTTGTCGCCGCGACGGCGGCCTGGACCGCCTTACTGCTCTTCGTGGCCCAGAAGGTCTATTTCAAGGGTGTCATGTCCGCCAATTCCGGCGCGTCACGCAACAAAAAACTGGACAGCCGTGAGACAGCCGCCCTTGCGGTGCGCAGCGGCCGTTTTCGTAGTTTTGTCAAAAAAGAAGTCAATGTGCTCATGCGTACTCCGGCCTTCTTTTCCAACAATGTTTTGATGTGCTTTTTGATGCCGGTGCTTTTTCTGGTTCCAAGCTACCTCAGTCTGGGCGCGACCGGTTTCTCCATGGAAGATTTGCGCAGCGAATTCGCCGGGGTCTTGATCAAAGAGCAAGCCGCCTTATCACCCGGCATCATCATGATGTTCATCGCCATCGGTGCGAGCCTCTTCTTGTCCGGCACCAACGGTATCGCGGCCGGCGCGATCTCGCGCGAGGGTGCAAGTGCGTATTTGATGAAACTCTACCCCTATGCCTTTTGGAAACAAATTCTGGCGAAGTACGCGGTCGCCTGCGCGTTTTCTCTCGCCACCCCCCTGATTTTATTGATTGCTTTCCAGTATTTTCTGAAGTTTCCAATGACCTTATTCATCCCCGCCGCCGTCTTGAGTGTCCTTTCTGTCCTGGTGGTCAACCTCCTGGGCCTCGCAGCCGACATGGCCTTCCCCAAAATTCACTGGACCAGCGAACAGCAAGCCGCCAAGCAAAACTACAACATGTTGATCGAAATGTTCGGCAGCGCGATTCCGGCCGCTTTTGCCATCGGTTTGATGTATCTGGCCGCCACCCTCAGCTCCGGCCGCTTTTCCATCGTTTTTGTGACCGGCTGCCTGGCCCTGCTCATACAAATCGCAATTTTAGGATTTATAATCAATAAACTGACCCCCAGAACCTTACAACGCATCAGTGTGTAAATTCAGCTATTGGCAAAGGAGAACAAAACATGGACCAGTATGAAACCGGCGAACTGATTGACGAATTCCTCGAGTATGACGATTTGCTCGATCCCCTCGGTGCTTTTGCCCTGCCCCGCGCGCACACCGCCTTGTTGATGATCGATATTCAGGAACGTTTACTGCCCGCCATGACCGGTGGCGAAGAGGTGGTCAAACAAGCCGCCACCATGCTGCAAGCCGCGGCCGTGCTGAATATTCCGGTCCTGGTGACGGAACAATATCCTAAAGGTCTGGGGGTGACCGTCCGTGAGCTGGCCACGCTCCTGGAGCCGCTGGACTCGGAAAAATTCGAGAAGATCACCTACACGGCCTTGACCCCGGAAGTGCTGCACAGCCTTGAGGCTCTTACAATCACTCATGTCATGGTCTGCGGCATGGAGACCCATGTCTGTGTCTGGCAAACGGTCCGGGACCTGCTCGCTGCGGGCTTCTCCGTGCAGCTGCTGGCAGACGTGGTCTGTTCGCGCAGTGTACAACACCGCGACATTGCCATCGAGGGCATGCGCAGCATGGGAGCCGTCATTACCGTGAGTGAGACGGCGCTCTTTGACCTGCTGGGCCGAGCGGGTACTCCTGAATTTAAAGCGATTTCCAAGCTGGTGAAATGAGCTGCCGGCTCCCTCAGTCTGACTGGTCGGGCTCATTCGGCGCCAGCTCATCCGCCGATTCAAGACGAAGCCCCTGCGGGTGTGCCTGCGCCTAGTCTTGAAGCACTGAATCTATCGACCTTGCGTCGCTGTCGAAACGAATCTCGCGAATCCGCTTATACAGCCAGCGGCCGTACTCAATGAACCCTCCTATAAGAAAACCGCTTCCCTGGCTGACCGTGGTGAGCACATTGGCGGTGATCGAAGGGTAGCTGCCTCCTTCAATCAAGTAGTAATGCAGGCCCAGTACCTGTGACAACATCAGCCCGATGGTCGTGAACAGGGAAAAATAGGGCAGACCCAGCCAATAAGCGAGCGCCAGGAACAAAGCAGACGCGCTGCTGAAAGTGAAGTCCTGCTTAAGGTCCGCTCCCGGAAAAAGGGCAGGCAGCAACAGCAGGTTGAAGACGCTGCGCAGCCCTATAAACAGCACACAAAGTACAATGCCCTCCAATACGACGTGGCGGCTTCCTCGTTTGATCAACTTGTTTTTAAACTCAATCAACATAGAAACCAGTTTATCACGAGCAGCCCCTTCTCTGTGCTAGAATATAGAAAAACGAAGAAGGCAGGTTGGCTGTGACTCCGCAAGATATCGCATATTTAGCGCGTTACGGGTTCGCGCTCCTAATTTTTCTGATGGGCACCTTGCTGGTGAAGTCTTCACTGGTCGATTTTCGCGGGCGCATGCAGTTGAATTTACGTCCTGTGAAAGGCTACTTCCTGATGGCCATGGGCGAAAGCGGCGAAAATCAGCTCAAGTCCTACCCTTTGTTTCACACCACGACCATCGGCAGCGCCAAATCCAATGATATTCATATCAAACTAAAAGGCATTGCTTACCGTCACGCGGTCATCTATCTTTTCGACAGCCATTGGTATATCAGGCCATCCAGCATGAACTCACAAGTATTGCTCAATGGCTTTATCATCAAAGAACCCATCCCTTTGGAAAACCAGGATGAAATTTCCCTGGGCGATCGAAAATTTATTTTTGTCAGTGAGCGCCTGGCCACCTATTCTGAAGGCCTTTCCTACGTTGAAAACGACGATGACATCCAGGAACCCGCGCATCAACTAAAAACGATTGGGGCCTGGTGGTTCACCAATTTTTATATGATTGCCGGGACCCTGCTCACGTACTACCTGATCCGCGGCCCCCTCGTTGGCAAGCGAAAAGAAGTCCTGATCGTTTTTGGCGGATTTATCCTCGCCGTGAATCTCTACTATCTGTTCATTCCCCTGATCCTGAAATACGTCGACCGCGCCATCATCCTGGCCACCGCCCAGCTGGCTTTCCTGGGGCTCATGCTCCAGACCCGCTTTCTCTACATTTCTTGGATCGAAGCGGATTTGACGCCCGAGATGATGCTCCGCCTCGACGCGAACTTTTTCAGCAGTTCTTTTGCCCTGGCCCTGGGGCTGGTCATCCTGCCCATCGCGATTTTCCTCTGCGCGAAAACCAATTTTATGGAGTACCTGACCATTGTCTGTGGTGTGGCGGTGCCGCTCATGCTGATCGTGCTGCTGATTTTCGGCAAAGGCGGGGCCAGTCACGGTGCCTCGCTCTGGCTCTACATCGGCGGCCAGTCCATCCAATTGACCGAATTTGTCAAAATCGCTTACCTGATCGTTCTGGCGGCTTTTTTCAAAAACCGTCCTCCAACCAAAGTGCAGATCGGATTCGCGGCCTGGGCGGCAGTCGTCTTCTTCCTCATCATGATGCTGCCCGACCTCGGTACGGCCATGGTGCTGCTGCCTACGACTTTGGTGGTCTTCTTTGTGATGACCTCCGAATACCTCAAAACCTTGGGCATTCTTATCGGAGGCACGGCCATGGGCGGCTTAGCCTATACGATGTTTCCCTATGTACAAAGGCGCATCTCCGGCTGGACATCCTTGTGGAATGAAGTCAACGACCAGAACCGCCAGATCGTCTACGGACTGCAGGCGGTCGCTCGCGGTGGCGCGGCGGGGCGCGGCCTGGGGAATGGCTCACCGGAAAGCATCGCCCAGTATATGGACGACATGGTTTTCGATGCCCTTTGTGAAGAACTGGGGCTCATTACTGGTGTGATCATCCTGATTCTGTTTATCGTGATCTGGCTCAGAGCGACCCGCATCACCATGCAGGTGCGCGACGGTTACAGTTCCAGCCTGATTTTGGGCTTCGGCACCGCCTTCTTTGTGGAAGCGGCCGTCGTCATCGCAGGCAATACCGGGCTGATTCCCTTGACGGGGGCGACGCTGCCTTTCATCGCGGCAGGGGGAAGCTCACTTTTAGCTAAATTCATCATGCTCGGCATTCTGCTGGGTATGGGAGCGCGCAGGGAAGGAGGGAAAATCAAAGTTGAAACTCTTTCTTCGTAACATCAAAATCATCTTGATCATCTTTCTGGCGTTGTCGGTAGCGCTGCTCGGCGGCTTGTTTTACCAGCAGCACCGCAGCATGACCATCCTTTTATCCGCGGCGGGTGAAAGTAAAGACGCCATGCGTTCAAGGTATATCAACGCCGGCGATATTGTATCTAAAGATGGGGTCACCCTGGCCAGTTCGGCCGGCGGTGAACGCAGCTATGCCGAAGATCCTGCCCTGGCGAGGGCCGTTCTTCATGTGGTGGGTGATTACACACACAACATGGCCGGTACCGTTGAAAATATGTATCAAGGTACTCTGCTGGGCAGTGACCGCAACATGTTCAAGCAGCTTTTTTACGACGCGATGGGCAAAGGACTGGGCGGAGACGATATCCGCTTGACCATCGACAGCCGCATGAGCGTCAAAGCCCTGGAATTGCTGGGCGATCGCCGCGGGGCCGTGGTGCTGCTCAATTACGCCACCGGGGAAGTTTTGACGGCGGTCAGTACGCCCACTACGGATCCACAAAACGTCATCAACTTCGAAGACCTGCCCGACAGCTCACTTTTCAACCGCGCCTTCAACGGGGCTTATTTTCCCGGCTCGACTTTAAAAGTCATGACCACAACGGCCTGGATGGAGTCACGTGCCTACGACCCGAATCTGCTGGTGAGCTGCCAGAGCCCGGAACCTTTGATAGAACCGGATGGCGTACGCGAAAACAACTCCCTGACTCACGGAGATGTCAATTTGTACGATGCCTTCCGCACATCCTGCAACTATTTTTTCGGTACGGTGGGTATTGAAATGGGTGCGGAATGGTTTCTTGAGGAAGCTGAAAAGTTTGGTTTCAATGACGAGCTCAGTGTCGGAAAAATTCAGGCGTCTGGCCCGCTGCTTGAGATGCCGCTTGATTCGGATGCTCAGTTGTCCTGGATGGCCATCGGTCAGCCGCAGGGCGAAAACCAGCTGACCGTGTCGCCGCTCTACCTGGCCATGATGGCAGGTGCCGTGGCCAACAACGGGCTCATGATCGAACCACAACTCGTCTCCTACAAACAAAATGTCATGGGCCAGAACTATGACGTCTTGAAGACGATCGACCTGAGACAGGTGATGGAGCCTGAGACCGCCAAGGCCCTGCGGGCCATCATGGAGCGCAATATCAGCGAAAATTACGGGAACATCGCGGTGCCGGGATATCACATCGGTGGTAAAACAGGTACCGCTGAGGTGGAGGGACAGGAGCACAACAACCGTCTGATCGTGGGCTACATCAACGACACCTCTCATCCCTACGCAGCCTGTATCGTTTTAGAAGACTCTTCAACAGCGGCCAGTGATCTGCTGGGTCCGCTTTTCAAAGCCGCACTGGAGTGGGAGCCGTAAGAACTTGTTTACACAAGAGCCCGTGGCGCTCATTTGAGAATAAAAAATTTTGATAAAGACTTTTTATTGTGCAGCCCGGAGCATCTCGGGCCAAAAGAGGTGAAGACGTGGTAAAAGCAACCCATAAACTCAAGGCCGATGCCCAAGTAGAAGTTTCGGAAAAAACAGTTCCGAAAAAAATGAAACTCAATGATTTACCCTTAAATCAAGAGGGTCTGCTTCAGTATGAAAACTTGATTCAAGAAGCCGCGGATTTTCTGAAAAACAGCTCGGCCGCCCCGGAATTCGGACTTACCCTGGGTTCCGGTTTGACCGCTGTACTGGATGAATTGGAAGATGTACGTGAAATCCCATATGCCTCCATACCGGGCTTTCCCATCGCTGGCGCCCCCGGTCACAAATCAATTTTATTGCTGGCAAAACTGGCCGGCTCCCCCATCGCCGTACTGACCGGACGCTTTCATCACTATGAGGGCAGGACGCCCTGGGAAGTCACTTTCCCGGTACGCGTGCTGGCGGCCTGGGGCGTCAAAAAGCTGATCCTCACCAATGCTGCGGGGACGGTCAAGGAAGCCTTTAAACCGGTGTCTTTGATGTTGATTAATGACCACATTGCGCTGTTCAATGATACGGCTCTGCGCGGGCCGAATCTGGATACTTTCGGCCCCAGATTCCCTGACCAGGGTCATGTTTATGACGAAAAATTCATCAAACTAGCCAAAGACAGCGCGAAAAAACTTAGAATCAAACTCCACGAAGGTGTTTACTTTTACTCCCGCGGACCGGTTTACGAAACGCCCGCTGAGATTCGTATGATCAGGATTTTAGGCGGTGACGCGGTGGGCATGTCGACGGTCAGCGAGGCGCAGGTCGCCACACACTGCGGGATGCGCGTGCTGGGCGTCTGCTGCTTAAGCAACTGGGCGGCCGGAATGAAAGACGAAATTCTCACAGCAGAAGAGGTCATCGCGGCCGGACGCGAAGTGGGCAAAGACCTCGCGGCGTTGCTGGGGGCGTTTTGTCAGGCGGCTAAATGATCGATCAGCGTTTCGTGACCAGCCAGGCGGCCATGGGGCCGACGAGAGGGAACTGGAATTCTGACCAGCTGTTGGCGGCGCGTATCGCGAGGTAAGAGCCGTAGCCGGCGGCGGCCAGGGCGGGCAGGCGCAGAAAAATATTGACGAGGGTGCGTTTCAGGCTGGGCAATCTGAAGACCATGTAGTAACCGCCGAAACCGCCGATCAGATCAGCAGCCAAATAGACCAGTGCGACTAAAAAATAGAGGAAAGCGGCTTGAGCGGCGTGAAAACGCACCAGGCCGCTGTTTTTTTCGAAGAAAAAGAGCGCCAGAGGCAGCAGCCAGGCGATATAAAAGAGCGAGTAGGTGAAGAGGCGCCCGGTGCCGAGCACGAAAGTGATGATGTAGATCCCGGCCGCCACCCAGTTGGCATTGAAGCTGCGGAAACTGGAATAGTGGGGCGGGTATTGTTTTTGGACTAGTTTATTTTTGAACATACTGGCTTTCCCGGCCTGCAGCGGCCTAATCCGATACTTTGATGCCTTTGCCCTTATCGGAAATATTGTATTGGTAAATGAAACCGAGCAGGATAAAAAGCAAAGTAAGCCCGGTGCTGATCAATTTGATGGTCGTATCAGGGGTGCCTTCCAGATTGAGGTAAGCGCCTGCAGGGGTTTTATAAACGAGGCTGTAGAGGCCGTCGGTCAATATAAATGCCCCATAGATGCTGGTACCGGCCACGATGAAGAGGCGGATGAACAAGAAGGCCAGTAAGCCGGCCACAATACCACCCACCAGGATGGCCCAGATCGAGTCAGTGGCAAAAACGAGCATTCCGTAATGGTAAACGAGGAAGGCCCCCAGGGCGAAACCGGCCACTGCGAAGGAAAAGCGCAGGCTGGCCCAGAAGAGCAGGGCGATGCCGATCACACATAAGCCGATGATGATGTAGGACAAGGTGCCGGTGATGGAGGCCTGATCGACGATCATCGTACCCAGGCTGTAACCGCTTTGTGCTCCGAAGGCGAAGAGCCAGAGACGAAAGAGCTTGTAGCCCCAGACGATCAAGACAGCGCCCAAGAGGATGCTGATGAAAATCGGTACCAGCCCGGGCACATTATTGAAAAAATCCACGACTTTGGAAACATATTCATTGATGGTGTCCATTGCTTCTTCCCCCTTTGTCTTTCATCCCATTGTAGCTTTCGGGGTGAAACTCTTCAATCAATCGCCATGATTGCTTTTAGCGATCGAAGTGAATAACTTGTCTTTGGTGATCTGGATGTGCTGCTGCATCTCGCGCATGATCGTAACTCGGTCGTTCTTAAGTATGGCCTGCAAAAGGTTTTCATGGATCTCCGGAAGCGTTCTGAGGATCTCGCTGTCCTGATGGACTTTGGTGCTGCTGCTCATCGTGAAGGAGCGCAGTGTGTGGTAAATCGAAATGAACAGCGAGTTTTCACTGCTGCTGATCATGATGTCGTGGAAGCGAAAGTCAAGGCTCATCGTCTGACCCGGCTTTTCTTGAACGGCGGCGCGCATGTCCGCGATGGTCTGTCGCATTTCATCCAGGTAGCTTTGGTATTTTTCAGGCTGGCTTTTATAGTTGCCGGCGAGCTGCAGCATGCTCCACAGCTCAATGGCCGCCCTGGTTTCGAGCAGTTCGCCTATTTCCTCGCTGCCGAGCAGCACCGCCCAGGACAAGGCTTCGGAAGAGATCTGGGAACGACTGCAGACGTAGGTTCCTTTAGCCGTGCGCGATTCCAGGATCCCCAGATAGTTGAATATTTTGATGGCTTCACGCACGGAGGAGCGGCCGATGCCGAACATTTCACCCAGCTGACTTTCGGTGGGCAGTTTGTCGCCGACCTTATATTGTCCAGACGCAATCAGCACTTTGATGCGTTCCATGACTTGCTCAACGATGGTGTTCTGCTTGATTTTATTTTCCAAGGAACGTCCCTCTACTTCTTCTTGATGGGTGCTTTTCCATCTGATTGGATACCGATATATTATAAATCTTATTGTCTGACCTTTCAAACAAAAAAATCGCCCAAACGAATGTGTGTTTCCGCTTGGGCAGGCTTAACGATGATCCATTTACTTGCGTTTGGCTGCGTGAACGCTGAACCCATCGACGTCCTGAGCCGCTTCCATCAGGATCTCACTGACCGTGGGGTGAGGATGAATCGTGGCAGCAACCTCTTCATAGGTGGCCTCAAGCTTCATCGCGACACAAATTTCGGCAATCATGTCCGTCGCGCGCGGCGCCAGGATATGAGCACCCAAAATTTCTCCCGTCACCGTATCCGTGATGATTTTGGCGAGGCCCTCATGAACGCCCACGATTTTGGACTTGCCATTGCCTGAAACGGGAAATTTACCTACCTTGATCGAAAAACCCTGCTTTACAGCGGCTTCTTCGGTCAAACCCACAGCGGCCAGTTCCGGATCGGTGTAGATGCAGGCGGGGATGATGCCGTAGTCCATGCGATGCTGGCCACCGGCCGCATTGGCTGCCGCGACGAGGCCTTGTTCCGAGGCGACATGGGCGAGAAGCATTTTGCCTGTGACATCTCCGATGGCCAAAATCGACGCTGCAGCGGTCTCCAGGCGTTCGTTGACTTCAATAAAACCTCTTTCGATTTTGACGGGGGTTTTTTCGAGTCCCAGATTTTCCGAATTCGGGCGTCGGCCGATGGCGACCAGAATGCGCGCCGCTTTGAGCTCGGCGGTTTGGCCATCCAGTTCATAGCGGCAAGTCGCCTCCGCTGCGGAATCCAAAGAGACCACTTTGGCCCCGGTGATGATACGGACTCCGCCGGCCTCCAGTTTTTTACGCAAAACGGCCACCAGCTCGCGATCCGTGCCGGGCAAAATTTCCGGCATCATTTCGATGATGGTCACCGCTTTGCCCAGTTGACTGTATACCGTGGCGAATTCGACGCCGATGACACCTCCGCCGATGATAATAAGGCTGTCCGGGCACTCCTTCATGGCCAAAATGGCGTCGCTGTCCATGATCAAGGCGCCGTCAATGCCGGGGATAGGCGGTTTGGAGGGACGTGAACCGGTGGCGATGATGGTCCGGGCCGCGCGAATCGTGCGCTGAGCCGGTGCACCGACTTCAAGAGTATGCTCGTCCAGGAAGCGCGCCCGCCCGCGGATGATTTCACCGCCGTTGCTTTTGACCAGATACTCAACGCCTGAACGCAGTTGTTTGACCACCTGGTCTTTATTTTTGACGATAGCCGGATAGTCGATCTGTACCTCCGGAATAATGACCCCGTAAGCGGCGCTGTGTTTGGCCTGATGGAAAACGTCCGCCGAATGCAGCAGTGCTTTAGTCGGGATGCAGCCCCAGTTGAGGCAGGTGCCGCCCATGTCCTTTTCCTCGATCACCGCAGTCTTGAGACCCAGCTGTTGAGCCCGGATTGCAGCGACATAGCCGCCGGGTCCACCCCCGATGACCACCAGATCGTAATCGTAGTTGTCATGTACCGGAGCAGGAGGCGAGGCTGCAGGAGCGGCCTCCATCTGTGTTTCAGAAGCGCTCGAGGCGGGCAAAAAGGCAGAGATATCTTCGCCGGGCTGACCGATCACCGCGATGGCTTCGGTAATCGGCACCACGTCACCGCTTTGCCTGAGAATTTTCAGCAGCCTGCCGGTCGCAGGCGCATCGATCTCAATCGACAGCTTATCCGTTTCAATCTCGAAGAGCGCTTCACCTTCCGTGACCTCAGAGCCCTCGGCCAAAAACCATTTAGTGATGACACCCTCGGTCATTTGCAGGCCCTGCTTAGGCATGATTACGGTTGTAGCCATGTGAATTTCCTCCTTAGATCAGCAGATACGGATTTTGCATCAGCTGTTTGATGCGCTGCAGGAACTGAGCGGCCGGGGCTCCATCGATCACGCGATGATCGTAGCTCAGACTCAGGACCATGATGGGACGAATGACCACGGCATCGCCTTCAACGACTGGCACACGGTCTATTTTGCCTACGGCCAGAATTGCGCTTTCCGGAGGATTGACCACGGCGGTGAACTCATCGACGTCATACATGCCCAGGTTGGTGATGGTAAAGGTGCCGCCATTGTAGTCGTCGGGAATCAACTGATTGTTCTTGGCTTTGGCGATCAACTGAGCGGCGTCAGCGGAGATCTGAGCCAGACTTTTCCGCTCGGCGTGGCGCACCACCGGGACGATGAGACCTCTGTCCAGCGCGACGGCCAGACCGATGTTCGCCGTGGGATGCAGGACGATCTGCTCGCCGACGAGCGAGGAATTAACGATGGGGAAGTCCATGAGCGCACGCGCCGCGATCTTGACCAGGATATCCGTGTAGGAAACCTTGATGTCATTGGCCTTGAGGCTCTCACGGAAGCGAATCAGCTCCGTCATGTCCACCTTCATGCGGTGGTTGGCCTGCGCCATTTCATGCAGGCTCTGCGCCATCCGCTCACCGATTACTTTACGCATTCCGCTGTAGGGAAGAGTGCGGGGCTCTTGAACCGGCTCAATAAGCGGGGCAAAACCGCCATCCGTCACCGGAGCCTGAGCGTTTACCGCGGCCTGCACGTCTGCTTTCATGATTTTTCCGCGCGGACCTGTGCCGCTCACCTGGGTGACGTCCAGTCCGGCGGCACCGGCCAGGCGGCCGGCAACGGGGGTGACGCGCAGCGCGGCAGCAGTCGCGGCAGCATCGGGCTGAGGATTTTGGGATAAATGATCCAGCACGTCACGTTCAATGATCAGGCCTTCCGGTCCATGTCCGGCCACGCGTGTAAAATCCAGATTATTGTCTACGGCCGTAGACTTAGCGCGTGGCGTGATAAAAACGCGTTCGCCGGGGGCACGTCGGACGGCCGGTGTGGAGGTACTTGCGGTGGTGCTTGCGGCTTGGAATACCGCTGCGGTCTTGTTTTCTGCAGAACCGGCACTTGAGACCGTACCGCTTCCCGGAATGGCTTCACCTGCCTCACCAATGTAGGCAATCGTTTCTGTAATGGGTACGGTGTCACCTTCGGGGCGGACAATTTTCAGCAGGGTACCGGCCGCGGATGCACCGATCTCTATAGTCAGCTTATCCGTCTCCATTTCGAAGAGCGGCTCATCGAGTTCGACGGCGTCGCCTTCTTTTTTAAGCCAGCGCGTGATGATTCCTTCGGTCATTTGCAGGCCTTGCTTGGGCATGATGACAGTATTCACTCTACTCACCCCTCCCTGTAAAGGGTCGCTTTGACGGCCTTGATGATTTCTTCCTGACTAGGTACCACAGCGGCTTCCAAGCCGGGGTTGAAGGGCAGGGGACAGGCTTTCGCGCCCAGGCGTCCGACCGGCGCGTCCAGGTATTTGAAAGCTTCTTCCGTCAGCATGGAGGCCACTTCGGCGCCCCAGCCCGCGGTCCGATGCGCTTCATGAACCACAACAGCACGACCGGTTTTTTTGACGGATTGAATGAGCGTTTCTTTGTCAAAAGGAACCAGGGTCCGCGGGTCGATGACTTCCACCGAAATGCCTTCGGCGGCGAGCTGTTCAGCTGCTTCCAGCGCGCGGTTGACGTAGAGGAGGTTGGCGATCACGGTGACATCTTTGCCTTCGCGGGCAATCTTCGCTTGACCGAAGGGGACCATAAAATCCAAATCGTCCGGAACTTCCCCCTTCATGGCGTAAAGCGCCTTGTGTTCAAAAAACATGACCGGGTTATCGTCGCGGATAGCCGTGCGCAGCAGGCCGGCTGCATCAGCCGGGCTCGAAGGCATCGCGACCTTGATGCCGGGGAAGTGCATGAAAATACTTTCCACGCTCTGGGAGTGGGTGGCTGCGTTGCCGCGTCCGATGCCTTGCTGTCCACGAATGACCAGCGGAATGCGCGCCTTGCCGCCGAAGACATAGCGCGTCTTGGCGACCTGGTTCAGGATCTGATCCATGCAGATGAAGGCAAAATCCATGTACATCAGTTCAACGATCGGCCGCATCCCTGCGCAGGCCGCGCCCAATCCGGAGGAAACAATTCCAGCTTCGGAGATCGGGGTATTGCGGACCCGCTCCAGGCCGAATTCGTCTAATAATCCACGGGTGCAGCCGAAAATCCCGCCCTGTTCAGCGATATCTTCACCCATCACAAAAACGCTTGCATCACGACGCATTTCTTCTGCAATTACATCCTTGATGGCATTGGCATATGTTTTAATACTCATAATCATTCACCTTTTCTTAAATATTGTCGTCTTCAAGCTTGGACGTAAAACACATCGTCGGTGACGGTGGCGGGATCCGGTTCCGGGCTGTTGAGGGCGAATTCAGCTGCAGCGTCGACATCCTCTTTGGACTTGACTTCGATCGCGTCGAGTTCCTCTGCCGTGACGATGTCGTTGGCGATCATGTATTCGCGCAAACGGCGAATGGCATCTTTTTCTTTCCAGGCATTGACTTCTTCGCGGGTGCGGTAGACTTGCGGGTCACCGGTCCAATGGCCGAGCCAGCGGTAGGTTTTGCATTCGATCAGGGTCGGGCCTTCACCGGCTTTGGCGCGGGCAATGGCCTTCGTCATGACTTCATCGATGGCTAAAACATCGTTGCCGTCCACGGTATAGCCCGGAATGTTGTAGCTGGCTGCGCGGACACTGATGTCTTCTACGGAAGTACTTTGTTTCACGGGCACGGATATGCCATACAGGTTGTTTTCACAAACAAAGATGACTGGGAGTTTCCAAACCGCAGCCAGATTGAGGGCTTCATGGAAGGTACCTTCGTTGGAAGCACCGTCGCCGAAAAAGCTGACCGCGACCTGGTCAGAACCTCTGAGCCTGGCCGCCAGGGCCGCGCCCGCAGCGATACCGATGCCGCCGCCGACGATTGCGTTGGCTCCGAGATTACCTTTGGTGAAATCCGCGATGTGCATCGAACCGGAACGACCTTTGCAATAGCCGGTCTCCTTACCCATCAGTTCAGCCATCGATTTTCCCAGTTCGGCTCCTTTGGCGATGCAGTGGCCGTGGCCGCGGTGTGTACTGGTGATGTAGTCAATGTCGCGCAGCTGTGAACAGACCGTCGCCGCGATGGCTTCTTCACCCACATAGAGATGTACAGAACCGCGCAGTTTGTTTTGTTCAAAAAAGCTGAGCGCTTTCATTTCAAAGTCACGAATCTCGTTCATGGTCTTGTAGATATGCAGTAATCGTTCTTTCTCAATCATGGTTTCACCTGCTTTGATTTCTTCTTGTTTTTTACGTTTCAGGCAAAAAACAAATGTATCCTATAAACCTAATTTCAGAATGTCTGACATTATAGTAGAACACGTGATTTCCTTTGTCAACCTTCAGCCTGTTCGCCGCGCAGCCAAGGCAAGAGCCTGCCTTTCAGGCCGAATGAGCCGGAAGAAAACGGCAAAACGGCAAAATAATATCAATAAAAGTTCATGGACTGCGGCCGCCGGCAAGCCTAAGCATGATTGATTAAAAGCCGCTCAAGCGGTAGACTGTTAGGTGTGGTTTGACGTCAGTCAAAGCGCGTCCATTTTCCAAATTAATTGAATTATTAAGTTGAGCAGGAGAGAAAACGATGGCCAAATTAGCTAAGAAACTCAGTGTCAAAGACATCGATGTGCGTGGAAAACGCGTAATTGTGCGTGTGGATTTCAATGTTCCGCAAGACAAGAAAACCGGAGAGATCACAGATGACAAGCGCATCCGGGGTGCTTTGCCCACCATTGAATACCTGCTGGAACAAGGTGCCAAAGTGATTTTGATGTCACATCTCGGCCGTCCCAAGGGCGGTGCCGAAGCCAAATTTTCCATGAAGCCCGCGGTCGACCGCCTGTCCGAACTGCTCGGCAAGCCGGTCGTGCTGGCCGCTGATGTCGTTGGCGAGGACGCGAAAGCGAAAGCCGCCGCGCTTCAAGACGGCGAAGTGATGATGATCGAAAACGTGCGTTTTCACAAGGAAGAAACCAGCAATGACCCCGCTTTTGCCCGTGAACTGGCCTCGATGGCTGAAGTTTACGTAAACGACGCCTTTGGCACAGCCCACCGCGCACATGCTTCGACCGCAGGCATTGCGAATTTTCTGCCGGGTGTCTGCGGCTTCCTCATCCAAAAAGAAGTTGATGTGATGGGCGGTGCTTTGAGCGATCCCAAGCGTCCCTTTGTCGCCATCCTCGGCGGCGCTAAAGTATCTGATAAAATCGGTGTCATCGAAAACCTGATCGAGCGTGTGGACAGCCTGATCATCGGCGGAGGCATGGCCTACACCTTCTTTAAAGCTAAAGGCTACGGCATCGGCACATCGCTCTGCGAAGACGATAAAGTGGAGCTGGCCAAAGGCTTGCTGGAGAAAGCCGCGGCGAAGGGCATCAACGTCCTGCTGCCCATGGACAACGTCGTTTCGGACCGTTTCGCGGCCGACGCAGACTACAAGACGGTTTCGTCAGACAGCATCCCCGATGATTGGATGGGCGTCGATATCGGACCCAAAACGATCAAACTTTTCAGCGACACACTGGCGGATGCCGGTACGGTCATCTGGAACGGACCGATGGGCGTTTTCGAATTTGAAAACTTCGCTGTGGGAACCCGTGAAATCGCCCGTGCTGTGGGCAGTTCCAAGGCCATCTCCATCATCGGCGGCGGTGACTCGGCCGCGGCCATCGAGCTGCTCGGTTTCGCCGATCAGGTGACCCATATTTCGACCGGTGGCGGCGCTTCTCTGGAATTTTTGGAAGGAAAAGTTTTGCCGGGTGTTGACTGTCTGCAGAACGCTGATGCACGCAGAACTTTTGCCGCGGGGAACTGGAAGATGAACCTCGGTGTCCCTGCCGATGCGCTCGCTTTCATCAACAAACTGCTGCCGGCGGTCGCCCAGGCTGACGCCGAGATCGCGGTGGGTGTGCCCTTTACCGCCCTGGCTGCTGTCAATGAAGCCGTGGCCTACAGTAACATCAAAGCCGCGGCCCAAAACTGTCATTTCGAAGACGGCGGCGCGTATACCGGTGAAGTCTCTGCCAAAATGCTGGCCTATATGGGTATTCCTTATGTCATCATCGGCCATTCCGAGCGCCGCGAATATTTTGCCGAAACGGACGAGTCGGTCAACAAAAAAATCAAGGCAGCCTTGAACTGGGGTGTCAGACCCATTGTCTGCTGTGGTGAAAGCCTAGACCAGCGTGAAGCGGGTGAGACCTTTGACTTTGTTAAGAGCCAGATCGTCGGCGCGTTTAAAGACATTCCCGCCGCCAAGTTACCCTTGATCACCATCGCCTATGAACCCATTTGGGCCATCGGCACCGGTAAAACCGCGAGCGATGAGCAAGCTCAGGAAGTGTGCGCGTTTGTACGCACTGTGATGGCAGAACTGTATAGCGTGGACGCCGCTGAAGACCTGCGGATCCAGTACGGCGGGTCTGTCAATGCAAAGAATGTGGTCGGTCTATTTGCACAGCCGGACATCGATGGCGGCTTGGTTGGCGGGGCCTCACTCAAAGTTGACGATTTCGCAGTGATATGCAACTCGTATTTTGAGCAATAAAGTAATAATAAGTTAACGCCGTCACAGTATTTTGTGCAGTTTTTTGTTATATTAATATGACGATTTTAAGATGTGTATTTTTATTGGAAATCATTAAAACATCGAAATCATAAAAAGGAGAATCAATCATGGCAAAAGAGAAAAAGTTTATGACAATGGACGGTAATACCGCAGCCGCGCATACCTCCTATGCATTTACTGAGGTGGCCGGTATTTATCCGATCACACCTTCTTCACCGATGGCGGACTTGACCGACCAGTGGGCCCAGGAAGGCAGAAAAAATGTGTTCGGACAAACCGTAAATGTCATCGAAATGCAGTCGGAGGCCGGTGCCGCCGGTACGGTCCACGGTTCACTGCAGAGTGGTGCTTTGACAACGACCTACACGGCTTCGCAAGGTTTACTGCTCATGATCCCCAACATGTACAAGATCGCCGGCGAACTTTTGCCGACCGTTTTCCATGTTTCCGCCCGCGCTCTGGCCGCGCACGCCCTGTCGATCTTCGGAGACCAGGCCGACGTCATGGCCTGCCGTCAAACCGGTTTCGCCCTGCTGGCCGCCAACTCTGTTCAAGAAGTTGTTGACCTGGCCGCCGTCGCTCATCTGTCAACCATCAGATCACGCGTGCCTTTCCTCCACTTCTTTGATGGTTTCAGAACGTCCCATGAAATCCAAAAAGTCGAAGTCATCGATTACGACGATTTGGGTGCCTTGATTGATCAAGACGCGCTGAAAGCGTTCAGAGACCGTGCCCTTTCTCCGAATAAACCCGTGCTGCGCGGTACCGCCCAAAACCCGGATGTTTATTTCCAGGGCCGTGAAGCGTCGAACCCCTATTACACCAACGTCGTCAAAGTCACTGAAGAATATCTGCAGGAAATCAACACGTTGACCGGCCGTAATTATCAGCTCTTCAACTACTACGGCGCAGCGGATGCAGACCGTGTCATCATCGCGATGGGTTCTGTCTGTGAGACGGCTGAAGAAGTCGTTGACAATCTCAACGCTAATGGTGAAAAAGTCGGCTTGCTGAAAGTCCATCTGTACCGTCCTTTCTCCATCGAGCACATGTTGAAAGCCCTCCCTGAGACCGTTAAGAAAATTGCTGTCCTCGACCGCACCAAAGAACCCGGTGCCGCAGGCGAACCGCTCTATCTTGACGTGGTCAACGCATTTAAAGGCGTCAGCAATGCTCCCGTGATTGTCGGCGGCCGCTATGGTCTGGGTTCCAAAGACACCACACCTGCGCAGATCTTCGCTGCTTACAAGCACTTATTGTCCGATGCGCCCCGTCACAACTTTACCTTAGGTATCGTCGATGACGTGACCCATTTGTCCCTGCCCAACGATCCCGACGTCGATACCGCCAGCGAAGGCACCATTTCCTGCCGTTTCTGGGGTCTCGGTTCCGACGGTACGGTAGGC
>CAYNZF010000004.1:0-10636 GCA_964401615.1 uncultured Oscillospiraceae bacterium | reverse complement strand
GGGCAAAGGTCGTGTGCGACTATGTAAAGGAGCTCGGCGGCAGACCGTTCCTCACAGACTGCAACACTCTCTATGTCGGCGGGCGCAAAAACGGTCTCGACCATCTCGACAGCGCCTATACCAACGAGGCGGGCGATCTCTACTCCGCCATGTTCTATGGCCTGGCTTCGGACGGCACCGTCGGCGCCAACAAGAATTCCATCAAGATCATCGGCGACCACACCGATCTCTACGTGCAGGCCTACTTCTCCTATGACTCCAAGAAGTCGGGCGGTATTACCATCTCTGACCTGCGCTTTGGAAAGAGCCCGATCCGTTCCACCTACCTCATCAACATGGCTGACTTCGTATCCTGCTCACAGCAGTCCTATGTCGACAAATATGACATGATGAAGAGCCTCAAGGCCGGCGGGACTTTCCTCCTGAACACTTTGTGGAAACCCGAAGAATTGAGCGAAAAGCTCCCGGGTAAGATGAAACGCTATATCGCGAAGAACAATATCAAGTTCTATATCATCGACGCGGTGAGCATCGCGGAAAAACTCGGTCTGGGCAATCGCTCCAATACCGTGCTGCAATCTGCCTTCTTCAAACTTTCCAATGTACTGCCCGTCGAAGATGCGGTCGGCTACATGAAGAAAGCCATCGTCAAATCCTACGGAAACAAGGGTGATGATGTCGTCAAGATGAACTACGCCGCAGTTGACGCAGGTCTTGAGAACATCGTCGAAGTGGATGTCCCTGCTGAGTGGGCCAATGCTGAAGATAGTATCGTGGCTCGCGATGTGCCGATGTTCATCGAACAGATCGTTGACGTCATGAACGCTCAGGAAGGTGATTCTTTGCCGGTCTCCGCTTTTGCCAATCGTGAAGACGGAACCTTCGAGCAAGGCACTTCCCAATACGAAAAACGCGGTATTGCCACAAGCATTCCGGTCTGGGTCCCCGAAAATTGTATCCAGTGCAACCAATGCGCTTATGTCTGCCCGCACGGCGTTATCCGCCCCTTCCTTCTGACGGATGAAGAAGCAGCCGGCACCGATGCGACCACACTTAAAGGCATGAAACCCTACGACCAGTACAAGTTCCGCATCCAGGTCTCCGCGCTCGACTGCACCGGTTGTGCTTCCTGCGTCCAGACCTGCCCGGCCAAGACCAAAGCACTCGTTTTGAAACCTCTGGAAAAAAGTCTGCATGAAGCGGACAACTGGGATTACTTCTACAAACTGCCGATGAAACCGAATCCGATGAAGAAGACGATGGTAAAAGGCAGCCAGTTTGAGAAGCCCTATCTTGAGTTCTCAGGCGCTTGCGCAGGTTGTGGCGAAACACCGTATGTGAAGCTTGTGACACAGCTCTTCGGCGAACGCATGCAGATCGCGAACGCGACCGGTTGTACCTCCATCTGGGGCGGCTCAGCTCCTTCAACGCCTTACACCGTTGACAAGAACGGCCGCGGCCCCGCATGGGCGAACTCCCTCTTCGAAGACAACGCAGAGTACGGTCTGGGCATGCACCTCGGTTACAAACAGATCCGTGACCGCAGCATTTCGGAACTTGAAGAACTGGCCGCTAAAGTTGACGGCAGCGTCAAAGAGAGCATCGATACCTACCTGGCCGAAAAAGACAACAGCGATAAGACCCTCGAGGTCAGCAGCTCATTGGTTGAAGCATTGAAGAATGTCAAGAGTGATGACGCCAATGTCAAGCAGCTGGTCGACAATGTCGTCGCCAACCAGGACTATCTCTCCAAACGTTCACAGTGGATCATCGGCGGTGACGGCTGGTCCTATGACATCGGCTACGGCGGCTTGGATCATGTCCTTTCAACCGGACATAATGTCAATGTTCTGGTTCTCGACACCGAGGTCTATTCCAACACCGGCGGTCAGGCCTCCAAGGCGACCCCCACCGCTTCCATCGCCCAGTTCGCTGCAGGCGGTAAACCCATCCGAAAGAAAGACCTCGGCATGATGGCCATGTCCTATGGTTATGTCTATGTCGCGCAGGTGTCCATGGGCGCCAACCAGGCCCAGACACTCAAAGCCATTTCTGAAGCTGAAGCGTATGACGGACCTTCACTGGTCATCTGCTACGCTCCTTGTATCAATCATGGCATAAAAGGCGGTATGCGCATGGGCCAAACCCGTGAGAAAGAAGCCGTTGACTGCGGTTACTGGCATCTGTATCGCTTCGATCCTCGTCTGGAAGCTGAGGGTAAAAACCCCTTCCAGCTCGATTCGAAAGCGCCGACCGGTGACTATGTCGAGTTCCTGAGACAGGAAGTCCGCTACAACTCCTTGTACAAAAAATATGACAAAGAGAAGGTAGACGCGATGTTCGCCAAGGCGGCCAAGGATTCTGAATACAGGACCCGCAGCTACGAACGCCTCGCCAGAGACTGAAGCCTTAAAGTTTCTTTCCTGTAGAACGAATCGGCCGACACTCGCAAAGTGTCGGCCGATTTTTGACTTTAACAGCGATTGGACTTAATCTTATAAGACACGCCCATCGCGGAATGGGCTTTGTTTGCCAAAAATCACAGCAGCGAAATACAGGGGGATTAGTCAATGAAAATAGAGGAAACACAAAAACTCTGGATGAGTGATGTGCTGATTCCGGATATCTTTATTACGGATTATTTACCTCTTTTGAGCCCTGAGGCGGTCAAGGTGTACCTCTACGCCAAGCATGTGGCGATCAACCGGATCAAGATCAGCAGTGCTGAGCTGCTCGCGCATCTGTCCATGGAAGAAGGGCCTTTCAAGGATGCGCTTCTGGACTTGGCTCAACACAAGGTCATCGCGCTCTTGAGTGCCGGGGACAAGTTCTACCTCAACGATTTGAAGGAACTGGAGCTGCAGCGTCAATTTGTGTCGAATAAAGAGCCGGAAATGTCCGAGGGACTGAAAGAGCTCTTGAATGAGGAGTATAAGACGGAGCTGATGGAACAGATCAGCGATACGTTTTATCATGGCATGATGGGCATCAGTCAGGCGAGAATCATCGATGAGTGTCTGCACGACTTTGGTTTTGAGTCGGAGATCGTTTACGCGCTGTTCAGTGAAGCGATGGCTAAAAGCAAGCTCAACCAATACAAATACATACGCAGTATTGCCAAGGCCTGGCATGACAACGGGGTGCGCACCTACTCGGAACTCAAGACCATTTCCAAGCGACGCGACGAGATTAAGCGTTTGGCGAAGCGGGTGGGAAAAAAGCTCAACCGGACCATGACGGAACCGGATGAAGAACTGGTGAGGCACTGGCTCTACGATCTGGGCTTCGACTTTTCCATCATCAGCCTTGCTTTGGACAATTCGGTAAAATCATCCAATCCAAACTTGAATTATTACAATCGTTTTTTGGAAGACTGGCACAGCGCCGGTGTGAAAACAGTCGCAGAAGTCAAAGCATACGAACAGCAGCGTGCAGAAGCCATGAAACAAAAACGCTCAGCGGCCGCGGGAGTGACGAAGGGCGGTTTCGGGGGCTTTACACAGCGCCAGTACGACGAAGCAGAAATTGCCACGCTGTACGAACAACTGACTGAAGATGAACTTAAGGACAGCGGACAGGCTGCAGCCATTTTGAGTTCGGAGGACGCCCGACATGCTTAGTAACCGCATCAATGAAGAGCTGCGCTTGTACTATGCCGGTTTGCGCGAATCCGCACAGGATGAGGCCATGCAGCGAAAAGCCTTGGTTTTGCAGGTCAACCCCGCCCTGGCGGAGGCCGAAGAGAAGTTGAACGAAGCCGGCTTTACCCGGCTGCGCGCCGCTCTGGGCAGCGAGGCTGAACAAGCTGCCGCGCAGGAGCTTTTTACTGCGGCACAAACGGAATATCGCCTGCTGCTGCAGCGCTTGCAGCTGCCCGAAGACTACGCTCCGGTGGAATATCACTGTAAATACTGTCGTGATCAAGGTTTCCTTAATGGAAAAAACTGCGAACACTGTTATCCGCAAGCCTTGAGCGCGCTGTGGGCCGCTCATCAGGGAGAAGATCCGCTGGGGGAGGCGAGTTTTGCCGATTTCGACTTAAGTTTGTTCGAGGATGCGGAAGAATTCAGCCGCAGCTCCAGACGCCGCATGCAGGCTTTGAAAGCGCGCATGGAAAGCTATGTGGAGAATTTCGACCGGCGGGGCGAGTCGCCTGACAAGCCCAACGTGCTTTTCAGCGGCATTACCGGGACGGGGAAAACCTATCTGGCCGCGTGTATGGCTAGAGCGCTGCGGGATGCGGGGCACAATGTACTGATTCTCAGCGCGCCGCAGCTTCAACGGACCTATTCAGAGTATCGGGTACTGACGAACAGCTACAGCCCCAACGCGGAACGGCTGGAGAACATTGCCCGCACGGTCGACCAGATCAATTACAGTGATTTTTTGATTATCGATGACCTCGGAACGGAATCGCTGGATGCGCACTCTGCAGGTGATTTTCTGGCTTTACTCAACTTGCGCGAACGCAGCCGGAAAGCAATTTTGATCACGACCAACCTCAATCTCCTGCAGCTGCACGCTCGCTACGAAGAGCGGATCTATTCCCGGATTGCAGGCACATTTCAAACCTATGAATTTATCGGCCATGACTTGCGCGTTTCAAGACGCAGAGGCTGAGGAGAGCAAGATGCGTGTATTGAGTGGGGTAGATCTGGTGAGTGTTGAGCGCTTCGCCAAGGCTTTTGACAGGCATGGGGACGCTTTTGCCAAGAAGTTCCTGACTGAAAAGGAGCAGGCGCACTGCATGGGTGTGGTGGAAAAAATGGCCGGTCGTTTCGCCGCGAAAGAGGCGGTTTTGAAAGCGCTTGGTACAGGCTTCTGGCAAAACGGGGTCGTCCTGACGGATGTTTCGGTCATGGTGGATCGTTGGGGGGCGCCTCAAGTGGCGCTCTCGGGCCAGGCCTTGGCCATTTACAAGGAGATGGGCGGCAGCTCGATATCGGTGAGCCTCAGTCACGAGGCGGGGATTGTGGTGGCGTTTTGCACGCTTCTGGTGAATTGACAGGTAAAAAATTTCAGCAAATTTGTTTTCGCTTATCCTTGCTAAAAATTGATTTATGTTATATCATGTAGTTCGCGCTTTCATTCGCGCAGGAGGTGAAGACCATGGCTAAATGTGAAATTTGTTCAAAAGATGTATCTTTCGGTAGAAAGATCAGCATCACGCGTTCACAGGTATCACGCCGCGCTCTGTCCAAGCAGAAACCCAATATCCGCAAGGTCAAAGTTGTGTTGAACGGTACCCCTCAAACCATGCATGTGTGCAGCAGATGCCTCCGTTCAGGAGCGGTCAACCGCGCGGTTTAAGACCCGCTTTGATCGTACACAGCAGTCGTCAGTAGATGGACGTGAAATGACAGAAGGACGAGAACGTCCTTTTTTCATGTCTATTTTCGAGATGATTTTTTTGTGTTCCTTTGCGAAAATTCAGGGGAAATGAACACTTATAACATTAGGCTAATGAGCTGCGGATCGTACGGGTCGATTCTGCGGAACCGCTAATCGAGCACATCAAAGTTCTTTGACAACCGCGGCAGCTGCCTTATGGCGGGAATAAGCATGCGCAGCAGGGTCGCGGAAATAATTCCGGTGCCGATGCCGGTGATCAGGAGAATCGGTAGAATCCATAAAAGCGAGAGGGCATTGAAGAAGATGAGCAAGACCAGAAACTGGCCGAGATTGTGCGCGATCGCCCCTGCGATGCTGAGTAGAAAATAGCTGCCTTTTTCTTTGAGCATGCGATTGAGCAGGTACATGAGCGCGACCGACAGCAGGCCACCGGCCAGGCTGAGCGATGCCGGCAGAAGCCCACGCATCATGAGAACAAAAAACGACTTCAGAACGGCCAGCACGATGACTTCTTTGCCGCCCAAAAAGAAGAGCGCGTACATGACGGCGATGTTGGACAGGCCAAACTTCAGCGGAACCGGCGCCGGCAGGGGGGGCAGCAGACCTTCAAACCAGCTGAGCACAATGGCCATGGCTAATAGCAGGGCCAGGTAAATGAGGCGGTGCAGACGGTCTTTTTTGGCCGTCAAAGCACTTGAGCTTTGATTATTGCGCTTAATTGACAATGTCGACCTCCACATCCTTCGTGGGTAAAGCGGCTATAGCATCCGGACTGCGCAGCAGCAGCAGAAAATCGTTCGGCAGGCAGGCGGCAAAAGCGTGCTCGCTGTGCAGGCGGCCGGCATGGACGCAGACCTGATCCGGGCAATCCGACGACTTGAACGCGATGGACGCATCCTCATAGATCGCGAAGACCACTTGTGGGTGCCAGTCGTAGTGAAACTCGCGCGCCTGACCCGTTCGCAGCTCAATCGTTTCGATCAATTCATTATGGTAATAAATGTCGGCGACCAGACTCGTTTTGTTGAAAAGAGCCTGATACAAAAAATTCAAGCCGAGCGCGAGCGTGAACAAAGCGACGATGACGATGACATCGCTTTTTTTCATCAATTTACGTTTGTTTTCCGGCTGCGGCTGTGCATTCATCGAGCGGTTTCTACTTTCTTTGAGGGCGTGCTCAGGTTAAGCAAATATATTACTAAAGAGACCCCCCAAGAGCAAGCTGAGGGTCAGCGCTCCCATGACCAGGAGCAGATTCTGCAGCGCGAGACCGAACGTCGTGGCCTTGTCCTGTTTGGCCAAAAAGCGGCGCGTGTTTTTGTAAACCACAGGGGCCGTCAGAAGGACCAGCAGCTGCCAGGGCAGCAGCACCTTCAGAAAGACCAGTATGACGATCAGCGGGTAGTGAAAGAGGTTCAAGAAGGCATAGAGCGAGAGCGCCTTTTTGCCCAGATAATGCGGCAAAGTAAAGCGCCCCACGGCTTCATCCTTTTTTACATCGCAGTAATTGTTGGCCAGCATCACATTGGCCACCAGTGCGACGGGCATCGCCGCCAGTGCCAGCAGAGCCAGAAACATACGCCACTCGATCGAAATGCTCAGACGCTCATCGCTCAAGCTTAAAGCCATCAGTTGGCCCGAAGGCAGATTGATCAGGGCAAAAATCAAAGGAATGAAAAAGCCGTAGAGAATGCCGGAAAAGGCTTCGCCAAAGGGCGTATGTGAAATGGGCAGGGGACCAGTGGTATAGGTCAAGCCAATCAAAAAACAAAAAGCACCGCTGATCAAAATCAAAGGATCAGAGGTCAGATAGACAAGGAGCAAGCCGCAGCTCACCGCGGACAGAAGCAGGACGCCGATAATCCGACGTCCGTTTTTCGGCTGCACGGAAAGGACTTCATTTTCACGCTTATAGCCCTGGTAGTTGTTGATGGACGTGGTCGCCAGATCGATCAATAATGTGCCCAGGAAAAAGCTTAAAGTAGGCAGCCCATTCACCTTCAACTCAATCTGATAGGCAAAAGCCAGACAATAAGCGAAAACCAGGATCGACGTCAATTTTGTCTTGATTTCGATGAACTTTAAAACACCTGCATCCGGGTCGATGCGGGCGGCGCGGGTCACAAGCATGTTACCTCCAAAGGAATTAAGCGTAGATGGTCTCTTTTCTAACGGCCTGTACCGGAATTTGGCGATTCGCCTGGTACAAGAGTTCGTTGAGCGCAATTCGCTTTTCTTCAGGCAAAGCGAGGCGCTGCAGCTCTTTTTCGGCCTTTTTTAGATACTTGCCGGCCAGACGGCGTGAGCGGCCGAGGGCTGAGGTCATCCGCACCCGTTCGTAAACGGTTTTGTTTTCGGGTTCGCTGTGCGCGCGCATGGCGAAGGCCTGTAAGGCCGGATCTTCCTCCATGGCGTAAACCAAAGGCAGGGTCACGACCGCTTGCTCTAAATCAGAGCGAACATTTTTACCGGCAGCTGAACGGGAGCTTTCGTAATCAAGGCAGTCATCCGTCAGCTGGAAGATCATGCCGAGGTAACGTCCAAAGCGCCTGTAGGCAGCCAGTTCCGTGGCTTTCAAAGGGTCCTCCGCTCCAAAAAGCGCACCGCCAAAGCTGGCGGCTTCGAAAAGGGCGGCGGTTTTGCCCGAGATGATGCGCAGATAATCCATCACGGTCAATTTGAAGTTCCCGTTATTGATGGTTTGACGCAGCTCCCCGAGGGCGATACGTTTCACGTAAGACGTCATGAAGTGACTGTCCAGCTCGTTGCTGCTGCGCGTATACGCCACCTCAGCGGTCAGCTGCAACGCTTGGGCGAGTAAATAATCACCGCATATCACAGCGGTGCGCTGGCCGAATTTTTTCTGCAAGGTCAGTTGACCGCGTCGGTAGTCTGCCGTATCCATGACGTCGTCATGCACCAGGGTTGCCAGGTGCAGGAGTTCCAGGGCGACGGCCAGCTTTACTGCGTTTTCGGATACGGTTCCCTCGGCGGAAAGTGAACAGGAGAGCAGGAGACGCGCCCGCATGGCCTTACCGGTACTTGACGCAAGGTAAGCACTGTAAGGCCGGATGAGGGCGGGAGCCTCTTTTAATTGTTTTTGCAGAAGGCCGGCGGCTGCCTCAAGGGCAGCATCCAGAGCCATCAGGGTGGTTTCAGTCATGGTATAGATACCACTTTCTGGCGAAACCATTCTTTTGCCAGGCGCGTTTCAAAGGCGGCTGCAGGTAGTAGTCCATACCGAAGACCTTACCGGCACCGAAGAGCATGGCGATGGAAGCGAAAATCATCCACATATTGTTGAGGTAAAGACCCGTGGTCATCAAGAACATGATCTGCAAAATGATCGACACAAAAGCGACCGGTGTAGTGAAGAAGCCGCCCATCAAGGCCAGTCCGACACAAATTTCAGCGACGACGATGAAAATCTGCATGAACATGGAGAAGCCGTTGGAGGGCAGGACCACTTTTTCAAGGAACCAGTTCATCAAGGGGACATCGATTTTTAAAGCATAGTCGCCCAGGACGGCGTGCGCGGGGTCTTTACCAACGGCAAAGAGCAGGCGGAAAAGGCCGAAATTCCAATTGAGCAGCATCTTTCCGGCCGCTTGTGCGACGGGCTCAGCGGCTTGTGATGCTGAAGCGTATGCATCCGCGGCAACGGTCGCGACGGCTTGTGAAGCGGAGGAGCCAATATCGGCACTGCCGCCGCCCGCTTGCATCAAGGAGGCATACCAGGCGTTCGCACCTTCAAAGAAACCTTTCAGCTTGCTTTCATCAAACCAGCCTTCAACGATTTTGACAACGCCTTCAAAAACCCACACGGCTCCCAGCCACATGCGCAGCAGGACCAGAACGAAGGAGGGGGTGCGGTTGGAGAAGTGACCGCCGACGAAACTGCGGCGATTGCGGATGGTAAAAATTTCGTGACGCAGGTAGCTGATGACTTTGTTCCAGCCCAGGACCTGCAAAAAATACAGTATGTTGATAAAGTGCTTGGACAGCATGGCCAGGAAGGAAGGCAATTTGAACTTTTTATTTGGCGTACCGACTTCAGCAGTACCCCAACGACCGCCGACACAAATCATGACACCGTGGCCGTCAGTGTTGAGCGGTTCTTTTTCTTTGAATTTAGCCGGAGCGGTGGCCGGATCGAGCAGATCAACCATGAGGTTGTGCGAAACCGTGTCCGCAGCGTGTTCGGCCATTTCCACCATTTGTGCGATCGGTCTTTGTTCGCCTTCGGGAATGTAGAAAACGTTGTCACCGGCGACGTAGACACTGGGGTCACTGACAGAAACAAGATATTTATCGGTTTTGATGCGGCCGCGTGCAGCATTTTCCAGACTCTCACCGGCTTGCGCGGTGATGTCGCAGGCTTCAATACCCGCCGCCCAGACCGTAGTACCGGATTCGTGTCTGACACAAACGCCGTTTTCTAAAATCTCGATATGATCTGCGGCGATTTTACAAACACCTGAACCGAGGAGGACTTCGATGCCCATTTCTTCCATCCGTCGTTGGATTTTTACGGAGGATGCTTCCGACAATGTCGGAACTACACGGTCCAAAACGTCAACGTCGACGATTTTCACGTCTTCGCGCGGGATCTCGAATTTTTCGCAGAGAATAGGTACCCATTCAGCCAGTTCACCGACCATTTCAACACCGGTGAAACCTGCGCCGACTACGTAGAAGGTCAGCAGACGGGCGCGCTCGGCCGGATCGGTCTCGACCATGGCCTTGCGGAATTGCTGCAGAATGTGATCGTGCAGCATTACGGCGTCCTGATAGGACCAGAGCTTGTGCGCGAATTCCTCAGCACCTTCAACACCGAAGTAGGTCGGTTTGGAGCCCGCAGCCATGACCAGATAATCATATTTGTATTCGCCGACTTCACCTTTGACGGTTTTGGCTGCGTAATCAACCTTGGTGACATTATCAAGTACTACATTTACCGCGCGTTTGGCGAAAACTTTGGCGAGTGAAATGGTGATGCTGTCTTCATCGACACGACCTGCCGCAACTTCGTGCAGTTCGGTCAACATCGTGTGGAATGGATTGCGGTCAATGATGGTGACGTTAACGTCTGCCTTGGTTTTTTTAATGCGTTTCGCCAGCTTCTTGGCCGTGAGTATCCCCGCGTACCCCGCGCCGATAATAACAACTTCTTTACTCATGTTATGTCCTTCCTTGCTCAAACCCTGTGATGAATTTTGTCGGATTTTCCAGATAGAGTCCGTATAGTTGGTGTAAATTCAAAAATAAAGAGATGAGCCACATC
>CAYNZF010000003.1:0-48282 GCA_964401615.1 uncultured Oscillospiraceae bacterium | reverse complement strand
ATGAAAAGCACATCGTCCACTACTGCATACTGTGTCTTGTAAATTCCGGCCCAGGCAATCAGATTGCCTGTGTTGTAGTCACAGGCCTGATGGGCACTGCGCGCGAGGTATCCCGCCAGGAGGGCGCGGTCCGCTAATTCGATTGCTTTAAATGTCATCATATCTTCACCGCCGTTTCAGTCCGGTCAAAATTCAAAGTCAAACTAAAAAAGCCGCGGGACTGCGACTCATCGATTAATGAATCGCATTTTCCCGTGCCTTCAGTATACGCTAAATGAACAGTGCTTAGTCAAGGAAACGGCTCATGACCTCCTTGACCGTGCTGATGCGTTTGATGTGCTCGACGCCGGCACCGCTGAAAAAGAGACCCTCTTCCCAATGGCCATCGACAGCAGCCATCAAGGCCTGGGTGATGCAGTAAGAGGTGGTCGCCGGATCGCAGGGAGCGAGACAGCGGGTGCAGAAATTGATTGGTTCTCGGTCCAGTTTCAAGCGCTCCAGTAGCGGGGACAGAATGGCTCGGCCGGGCATGCCGGCGGGGCTCTGTACGATGCGCAGGTCGGCCGCGCTTGCTTTGACATAGACCTCTTTGTAGCGCGGGTCCGCATCGCATTCTTCTGTCGCAATAAAGGGTGTGGCGATTTGCACACCGTTCGCGCCCGAGTTCAGCAAGCTTTCGACTTCAGAGGCAAAATTCAATCCTCCACCCGCGACGATCGGAATGGAGACCTTCTGTTCCTTTTCGTAGGGCAAAAGTTCCGCCCTGACATCGGCAACGATATCGACCAGGGGCTGATAGGTCTTACTCAGGAGTTCCTCCCGTTTAAAACCTAAGTGACCTCCGGCTTCCGCGCCTTCCACCACAAGCAGATCCGGCAGTCGATCGTACTTCTGGGCCCAGGATTTCAAGATGACACGGGCGGCTCTGCCCGACGAAACGATCGGCGCGATTTTGACCTTGGCATCACCCACCAATTTCGGCAAGCTCAAGGGCAGGCCCGCTCCACAAACGATCAAATCGATCCCCGCCTTGACCGCCGCTTTCACAGTATCCGCATAGGTGTTGAAGGCGACCATGATGTTCATGCCGACAATCCCATGACCGGAAGCGATCTCTTTGGCTTTTTTCACTTCTCGCTCGAGTATGCGCAGATTCGCTTCGTGTGAATTGCGGCGAAAATCGGGTTCACGGAAGCCCATCTGTACACCTGAAATGATACCTACCCCGCCCTGGGCGGCAACTGCGCCAGCCAGACCACCAAGTGATACGCCGACACCCATACCCCCTTGTACAAGGGGCTTTTCCGTGATGAGGTCACCAATTTGCAATGCTTCAAAATTCATGTTTCGTCCTTTTCCGCAGCAGGTACAGCCTGCGGAGCTGAGATCGCGGACGGCTTCAGCCGATGGCAAAAACCAATTCTCCCGTCGCGGCCACTTCATCACCGACATACGCCGTGCCGACACCCAAGCCCATATTCATGCGCATCCCGGTAATGGAAACTTCGAGACGCAGCTGATCACCCGGCACGACTTTACGCTTAAAACGCGCATTTTTGATACCACCAAAATAGGCGGTTTTGCCTTTAAATTCATCCAATGAGAGGATGGCCACCGCACCGGCCTGCGCCAGGGCTTCAATGATGAGCACTCCGGGCATCACGGGCTCTCCAGGGAAATGTCCCTGGAAAAATGGCTCGTCGATACTGACGTTTTTAATGGCGGTACACGTCTTTCCGGCTTCAACGGATTCGACACGATCGATCATCAAAAACGGGTAGCGATGGGGAATGATGGCTTGAATTTCTTTAATATCCAGCATGAAACGGCTCCTTCTTCGTATGCATCTAAATTTGTTCTTGAATGCGGCACTTCTTATTCTGCGTATCTGGCAATGACGACACACGCGTTGTGCCCACCGAAGCCAAGTGAATTTGACAGACAATAGTCGATTTCCATGGGACGCGTGCCCTCAGTGATGTAATCCAGGTCGCAAGCTTCGTCCGCGACTTTGTAGTTGATGGTCGCAGGAGCCTGTTGATCATTGATGGCCAGGACACAGGCGATGGCTTCCACCGCGCCCGCTGCCCCCAGGAGATGGCCCGTCATCGCTTTGGTTGAACTGATGGCCACTTGTCGGGCCGCTTCCTCCCCCAGAGAAATCTTGATGGCGGTGGTCTCGATGGAATCGTTGTAAGGTGTGCTGGTGCCGTGAGCGTTGATGTAATCAATATCCTCGGGCTTTATGCCGGCATCTTCGATGGCCGTGCTCATCGAGCGCGCTCCACCCAGACCGGTGATGTCCGGTGCCGTGATGTGGTAGGCGTCGGCACTTTGCCCGTAGCCGAGCACTTCCGCGTAGATCTTCGCACCTCTGGCCCTGGCATGCTCCAGTTCTTCCAAGACAAGCACACCGGCGCCCTCACCCATGACAAAGCCGTCACGTTCCTTGTCAAAAGGAATCGACGCGCGCATCGGATCGGTAGACGTAGAAAGTGCCTTCATGCTTTGGAAGCCGGCAATCCCCAGAGGCGTGACAGACGCTTCCGTCCCACCGGCAAAAATGATCTCCTGTCGTCCGTACTGAATAGCCTGGTAAGCCTGGCCCACTGCGTCAGTGCCCGAAGCACAGGCGGTCACAGTCGCGTAGCACAAGCCCTTTGAGCCCAGATCGATGCTGACGTTGCCGGCCGGCATGTTGGCGATCGCCATGGGGATAAAGAGCGGACCGACACGGCGCGGGCCCTGCTCAACCAGCTTGCGCGCTTCGTTCTCGATGCTTTGCAAGCCGGCGATACCACTGCCGATGATTGCTCCAACGCGGCCACGATCTTCCTTGTCCAAGTCGAGGCCTGAGGAAGCCAAGGCCTCTCGGGCGGCGACAATGGCGAATTGCGAACTGAGGTCCAGACGTTTGCTTTGTTTGCGGTCAAAAAAGTCTTCTGTGCGGTAGTCTTTGACCTGGCCCGCCAGGGTGGCCGAAAATTCGCTCAGATCAAAGCCTCTGATTTGGGCGATGCCGCAGCGCCCTTCCCAGAGGGCGCTTCTGAATGTAGATAAATCGTTGCCAATGGGTGTGATGACACCCATGCCGGTCACGACCACGCGGCGTAGTTCTTTCGTTTTTGCTTTACTGCTTTTAACCATTTTTTTACTCCTTGAATGATGCCTGGCTCGACCGGTACTTAGCTGATCATGCTGAGGCCGCCATCGACGGCCAAAGTAACGCCGGTGATATATGAAGCCGCGTCTGAAGCCAGGAACAGTACGGCTGCAGCGATGTCCTCCACTTTGCCAAAACGTTTCAGCGGTACTTGATCCACTACAGAATCTTTGATTTTATCCGATAATTTGTCTGTCATCTGCGTTTCGATAAAGCCCGGCGCAATCGCGTTGACACGAATGCCGGACGTGGCCAACTCACGTGCCGCGGTTTTGGTCATGCCGATGAGCGCGGCCTTGGACGCGGCGTAATTCATCTGCCCAGCGTTGCCGCTCAAACCGGATACCGAGCTCATGTTGATCATGACCCCGCTGCGCTTTTTACGCATCGCCTTGGCGGCATGTTTCATCATGAAAAAACTGCCCTTGGTATTGATGTCCATCACCTCTTCAAAATCGCTTTCACTCATGCGCAGCAAGAGGCCGTCTTTGGTGATACCCGCGTTGTTGACCAGCAGATCGAGCTCGCCCGTCGCTTGCAAAGCCGCTTCTACCATGGCCTGGCAGTCGCTTTCTTTACTCACGTTCCCGGCAAAAGGCAGCAAACGCTCGGCAATGTCCGGGTTCTCGGCCTTCAGACTCTCGATGTCCGCACTGTTGGAATGATAATTGGCTATGACGGTGTAACCGTTTTGGGCCAGAGTTCTGGCGATGGCTCGGCCGATGCCTTTGCCTGCTCCTGTGACGATTGCGGTGGGCATAAAACTCTCCTTATTCTGCTAAAATGGCCGCTGCGACTTGCTCTGCCGTGGCCAGGTCTGTGACTTGATATGATTTGCACTGAGCGTCGATTTTTTTCAGACAGCCCGAAATAACTTTGCCGGGACCAATCTCGATGAAGAGCTCAATTCCAGATAAAATCAAAGCGCGCAGGCAGTCTTCGAGCCGCACCGTGGAAAGCATTTGTTTTTCCAAAACCTTTTTCCAGGCTTCGCCCTGATGAGCTTCGGCGTCAAAGTTGCTGTACACCGGCCACCGGCCCGGAGAAAAATCCAGGTCAGCCAGCTCCTGGCTGAATCGTGTCGCGGCTTCCTGCAATTGCGGTGTATGAAAAGCCCCCTCCACAGCCAAAGGGATGGCTTTCTTGATCCCCCGTTCTGCCAGCGACTGCTGCAGCTTACTGAGCTGCTTCTTTTCACCTGCCACGACGATCTGGCCGGGGCAATTCAAGTTACTGATGTAGACTTGCGCGTTAGGCGATCCGTCTGCTGAATTTTGCCGATCGATCGCTTGTGTCACAAGCTCAAGCGCGTTGGTCATCAGGGCGATCATGCCGCCGTTTTTTTCGTTGACCGCTGCACCCATCAGTTCACCACGTGTTTTGACCAGGTCCAGTCCACTTCTGAAATCCAGCACCTCGGCCGCAGCCAAAGCCGTGTACTCACCCAGACTCAGTCCACAGGAGGCCGCCGGTAACACGCCTTCGGAAAGCAAGATCCGGGCCAGACTGTAGCCGTGCCAAAACAAAGCCGGCTGAGCGAAAGCAGTCCGGTTCAAGCTTTCCTGCTCGCCGTGCATGAGTGTGTCAAAAAATGCCTCACCCAGTATATTTCGAGCCTGTGCGTTGCTTTCTTCAATCTGCGGCAGTCCCGGCAAGTCCTGCCCCATGCCTATTTTCTGCGCCCCTTGTCCGGCGAACAGAAAAGCAATTTTTTTCATGATCGTCTCCATTATCTACAACTGTAGTTATATGCCTTCATACACGGGGATTTCCAGACTCGGATATACTTTAGCCGCGTCCATCAGCAGATCTGCGATTATTTCAGCGCATGACATTTCAATACTGACCATGCCCGCGACCTGGCCGGCCATGACCGAACCGGTTTGGACATCACCCAGTACGACCGCACGATACAAGGCCCCCATGCCCATTTTTTCGAGCTCAGCAGGGGTAGCCCCGCTTCCTTCAGCGATTTTGTAATTACGTGCGAGCTTATTTTTAATGATGCGAACCGGATGGCCCGTGCTGCGCCCCGTGACCGCGGTCGATGTATCATGCGCTTTTTTGATCATCTCTTTAAAATTCGGATGAACCGGGCATTCATTGGCCAGGAGAAAGCGCGTACCCAGCTGTATGCCATCGGCTCCCAGGGCAAAAGCGGCGACCACGCCACGACCATCAGCGATGCCGCCCGCTGCGACAACCGGAATCTTCACGGCGTCCACGACCTGGGGGATGAGCGCCATGGTGTTGAGGTCTCCGATATGCCCACCGGACTCGCCACCTTCAGCAATGACCGCATCAGCGCCGGCCGCTTCCATGCGCTGTGCCAGCGCAACCGAGGGCACCACCGGAATCGTTTTGATGCCCGCGGCTTTCCACATCGGGATGTAAGAAGCAGGATTACCCGCACCGGTGACCACGATTTTGACCCCTTCATCAATGACAAGTTGAACCAAATCGTCCTTGTGAGGACTCAAAAGCATGATATTCACGGCAAAAGGTTTGTCCGTCATGGACCGGATTTTTTTGATTTCCGCCTTGACCCAATCGACGTTCTCAGTCCCGCAGGCCAAAGTACCCATACCGCCTGCCGCAGAAACCGCCGCCGCGAGCTGGGCAGTGGATATACGTGCCATGCCCCCCTGAAAAATGGGATATTTTATCCCCAAAAGTTCACATATTCTATTCTTGCTCATTTCTATGACTCCTTGATCATTCGACGATCTGACAATCTATCTGCTTAGCTTTTCGCTGTTTAGCGCTTGTGATTCAGTGCTCAGGCTGCCTGCCCTGCCACTCAAGTAATACGGCTCCGTAGGTGAGACCACCGCCGAAACCGACCAGCGCAATCTTTTGACCTTGCGCCAGCAAGTTCTTTTCGTCCATTTCAGCCAGGGCGATGGCAATCGAAGCGGCAGAGGTGTTTCCGAAATCCTCGAGATTATGAAACCAACGCTCCATCGGTATGCCTGAGCGTGCGGCTGAGGCTTCAAGGATGCGGATATTGGCTTGATGGGCGACCACCCAATCCACTTCATCCGCCGACAGCCGGCTGCTTTCCAGCAGAGCAGAAATCAGCTCCGGAACCACAGCAATGGCGAACTTGTAAACCGGACGCCCCTGCATGCGCATAAACGAAGCGTCTTCGTTGCGCAGGCCAAGCATCAGCTGTCCGGCATCGTCGCCGTCTTCCCCCTGCGCACCCCAGACAAAGCTGTTTAGGCCGGACGTTTCACCCGCCTCATTTTTCGAGAGCACGACCGCTCCCGCCCCATCACCGAATAGAACACAGGTGCTGCGGTCGGTCCAATCCACTACTTTGGATAGCACTTCTACACCGATGACCAGGCTGTGTTTTGCAAAAGAACTTGCCATCAAAGCATCCGCCGTACTGAGCGCGTAGACAAAACCTGAACAGGCCGCAGCCAGATCAAAGGCCGCGGCGTTGGGGATGCCTAAGCGGGCCTGAACTCTGCAGGCGACGGAGGGCATTTTGCTGTCTCCCGTGAAAGTGGCGACGATGATGAGGCCTATGTCCGAAGGGCTGAGTCCGGCTTTGCGGATCGCTTTTTCAGAGGCTTCACAAGCCAAATCGGTGGCTGATTCATCACCCACGATGTAGCGGGTCTTGATGCCGGAGCGCGTTTTGATCCATTCATCGTTGGTATCTACCATGGAGGACAAATCTTGATTCGTCAGGATCCTGCTCGGCCGGGCCAAACCGGTGCCGCTGATGTGCGCCGTAGCCTCTTCTTTATGGACTTTCTGCGTCGGATAAATTTTTCTTTTATTTTTCAACAAATTATTTCCCTCACAGCCCCATTTTTCTGAATTTTTGATAGCGCTTGTTTAAGCGAGCGCGAGTTGAGAGTTTTTGTTGATTGATAAAAAACTCAGAAATCTGCTCTCTCAGCTGCTCGTAGAGTGGGGCAAAACCTTGTGCTTCAGAAATGATGCGGTCGATGATTTTCCCGTCCAATAGATCTTGAGCGGAGAGCCTCATCAACTCGGCCGCTTCTTCGGCTCTTTTGGCATCTTTCCATAAAATTGACGCGAAACCCTCGGGTGACAAAACGGAATACACCGCGTTTTCACACATCCAGATCTGATCGGTCACTGAAAGTGCCAGGGCCCCGCCACTGCCCCCTTCACCGATGACCAAAGCCAGGCTGGGGACATCAAGGGCGGAAAATTCGCGCAGGCATTCGGCAATCGCGATAGCCTGACCATTCGCTTCAGCTTCAATGCCGCAGTAGGCACCCGGAGTGTCCACCAGCGTGAGAATCGGACGGCCGAATTTTTCGGCCTGTTTTGCCAAACGCAGGGCTTTTCTGTAACCCTGTGGCTGAGCCATGCCAAAATTGTGCCGGCTGTTTTCCGCCAGAGTACGGCCTTTTTGTTGACTGATTATCGTGACCGGGATGCCGTTGATGCGCGCAATGCCCCCTACGATGGCGGCGTCTTCTTTGTTGTTTCGGTCTCCGCTGAGTCTGAAAAATGCAGTACTGATGGCCGCGATAAAATCACGGGCCGTCGGCCTGTCCGTGTCACGTGCCAGACGCACACGCTCCATCGCGCTCAGCTTCTGCAGCTCCATGGCGGTTTCCCGGGCCGGCTCATCGGAGGGTACGGCAATAGGACAAAGCCGCATGGTATCCAGATGTAATTGCAGCAGCTGCGAAAGGACCGCTTTCATGTTTTGCCGCTCGACTACCGCGTCGATGATACCGTGTTCTTCAAGGTAATCGGCTTGCTGGAAGCCGTTCGGCAGAGTTTGCCCGATGGTTTGTTGAATGACTCGAGGGCCGGCAAAACCGACCAGGGCGCCTTTTTCCGCCAGTATGATGTCCCCCAGCATGGCGAAACTGGCCGTCACTCCGCCCATCGTCGGATGTGTACACACGGAAATATACAGACCACCCGCATCCTGGAAGCGTTTGAGCGCCGTGGCCGTCTTAGCCATTTGTACCAGCGAATAAATCTCCTCCTGCATGCGGGCACCGCCCGAAGCTGAGAAAATGATCAGAGGCAATTGCAGTTTGGCGGCAAGCTCGATCGCGCGCGTCACGCGTTCACCCACTTCCACGCCCATGCTGCCCATGAGAAAGGCCGGATCCATGATGGCAAGAATGACTTTGTCGCCGTTGATTTTGGCTTTACCGCAGAGCACCGCTTCCGACAGCTTGGTCGCTTCACGGTTTTGCTCACGTTTTTCCGCGTAGCCGGGAAACTGCAAGGGATCAAATTCGGTCGCCAGATTGGCGATCTCGCGAAAGCTGCCCGGATCAGCGATCAAGCGCGCACGCTCAAAAGCAGTCAAGGGAAAGTAATGTCCGCAATCCGGACAGGTGAAATTTTTTTCCACGATGTCGTCGATGTAGTAGGGTTTTTTACAGGCAAAACAGGAATAAAGCTTTTGCGGATCGGGTTTGATGCTCTCCACCACTTCAAAATTTTTCTTGACAAAATGTTCCTTCAGCATTCACTCGTCCTCATATTGAAACGGGCTTCTTTGTCGGCCAGGTAGGTGGTCGGAAAATTTCCCTCGATAAAAACAGGGTCCAGCAGCAGCTCCTGCAGCCAGGCAATGTTCGTATTGATGCCCCCCACGATGGTCTCTTTCAAGGCTCGGCGCATCCGGATAATGGCTTCCTCACGGGTTTTGCCGTGGGTGATGATTTTTCCCAGCATCGCGTCATAGTAGGGTAAAACGTCATAACCGTCGTAAATCATGGTATCCACGCGTACACCGATGCCGCCGGGCAGGTGGAGGGCGGTAATTTGTCCGGCGCTGGGACAAAAATTCAGTTCAGGGTTTTCAGCGTTGATGCGGCACTCGATGGCATGGCCGCTCAGCTTGATTGTTTTCTGTGTGTAGGGCAACGCTTCTCCGGCGGCTGCCAAAATCTGAGCCTGGATCAAGTCCAGTCCGCTGACTTCCTCGCTGACGGCGTGTTCAACCTGGATACGGGTATTCATTTCCATGAAAAAATAGTTCCCGTCCTCGTCGAGTAAAAATTCAATGGTGCCCGCGTTGCGATAAGACGCGGCTTTCGCGGCCCGCACAGCGACTTTGCCCATTGACTCGCGCAGTTCCGGTGATAGACTCGCGGCCGGGGACTCTTCGATGACCTTCTGACGATTGCGCTGCAGGGAACAATCACGTTCACCGATGTGAACCACATTCCCATAATTATCAGCCATGATCTGGACTTCAATGTGTTTGGCCGGAGCGATGATTTTTTCCAGATAGAGGCTGTCGTCACCGAAGGCATTGCCCGCCTCGCGTTTCGCGCTGTCGTAGGCCTGCTCCAATTCGGCTTCGCTGTACGCCGGCCGCATACCTTTGCCGCCACCGCCCGCCGACGCTTTGATCAGCACCGGAAAACCCATCCGGCGCGCCTCTTTCAGACATTCCTGAAAGTCCGCCAGGGCACCGTCGGTACCCGGAATTATGGGCACACCCGCTTTTTTCATCGTGGCTCTGGCCTTGGATTTATTGCCCATCGCGTCGATGACCTCGCTGGGGGGGCCGATAAAAGTCACACCATACTCCGTGCACATTTTGGCAAAACTGGCATTCTCAGCGAGAAAACCAAAGCCCGGGTGAATGGCTTCTGCCCCCGTCATCAAAGCGGCCTGCAGCATCGCGACTTTATTCAAGTAACTTTCCGTCGGCCGGGGACCTCCGATGCAGATCGCCTCATCGGCCAGCTGCACATGCAGGCTGTCTCTGTCAACATCTGAGTGGACCGCCACCGAGCGGATACCCATATCTCGCAGCGTGCGAATGATGCGCAGCGCGATTTCGCCTCTATTGGCAATAAGAACTTTTGAAAACATATTTATCCTTTGGTAATCCAGAAAATGACTTGCCCGTATTCGATGATCTGGCCTTCTTTGACCGCCACCATCTTAATCTCGCAATCCGCCGGTGCCGGCAGCTCATTCATCATTTTCATGGCCTCGATAATGCAGAGCACCTGACCCTTTTTCTTTTTGTCACCCTTTTTGGCAAAAGCTTCCGCGTCCGGTTTCGGAGCTGAATAAAAAGTACCCATCATGGGGGATTTAATGGCGGTCCAGCCTGCCTGCTCGGCCAATTTCTGCTGCGCGTCACGATCACCGGCTTCAAATGCCTCACTCACGGCCGTTTCAAAGTCCACGGTCGCCAGTATGTCCACGGCCGGAGCGGCTGCGGGCATCGGAGCCGCGGGGCTGGCTGCCTGATTGGGGAGGCTTTGCGCCGGCAGCTGATTTTGAATATATTGCACTGCGGGAAATTTTCCGCTTTTCAAACTCAATTTAAATTCACCGCTCTCCAAAGAAAGTTCGGCCAATTGATGTTTGTCAAATAAAGCTAAAATTTCCTGGATGGTATTGACCTCGTCCATAGTTGACTCCTCATAAATTATAATTTGACTTTCAAACAGTTTGATAATCAAACCTTTTATAAGATATAAAAAACAGCCTCTTTTGTCAAGAGACTGTCGAATATTGTCCAAATTTCAGCGTAAATCATAAACTTTGCAAGTCAGGTCACGTACATTTTTGTGGGCTTGGCATCAGCTTCCTTCTGAATTTTTTAGGGAATTTAGTGCATAAATTCCCTTGATTTTTGCAAAGGAACAATTTTTTCAGCCCCTGATTTCCCACACAGAAGCTTCATACGCTTGTAATCGCCGCCTGTCCGGCCCATCGACATTGCTGATGACAAGCGAAGATGCCTCCGGGAGCTGCAGTGGATTTTCAATTTCCGCGGCAGTCCAATTGCTTACGAATTGCCAGCTTTTATCCCCCAGCACCCGCCGCCAGGCAAAAACACCCGGATGCTCCTCCAGCTGCGGCCGTACGTCCCCGTCCACCAGGATGGGCTCCGCTTTACGCAGCGCGATGAGCCTCTTATAGAAATTGTAGACCGAATCAGGTCTGGCGACCTGCTCCGCCGCGTTGATCACAGTGAAATTGGGATTGACCATGATCCATGGCTCCGCCTCCGAAAAACCCGCGTTGGTCGAAACATCCCACTGCATGGGAGTCCTCGCGTGATCGCGACTGCGCAGCCCCAGGAAAACCAGCATTTGTTCAGGAGGGATCAGGCCGGTCTCGACCAGATCACGCCAGGCATTTTTGGCCTCGATATCACGATAATCGCCGATGTCGGCAAAAGGTACATTGCTCATGCCCAGCTCGTCGCCCTCATAAAGATAGGGTGTACCTCGAAAAAGATGAACACTCAGCGCCAGCAGTTTGGCAGAACGTTCGCGCCACTGCGGCTCATCATTGCCAAAACGCGAGACCATGCGCGGCTGATCGTGATTGCTCAGAAAGAGAGCCATCCAGGCCCGCCCCGCGATTGCGTTTTGCCACTTAAAAAAAATTTTCTTATGTTTGATGAAATCAAAACGTGCTTCCGTCCACTTACCGAAAGGCGGGTCCCAGCTGTCGACGTGCTCAAACTGGAAGAACATATCAAGTTCCCGGCCATCCAAACCGGCATAGAGAGGTGCGTTCTCAGGGGTGATGCCGCCGCATTCGCCTACCGTCAATAAATCGAAGCTGGACAGAACTTCCCGGTTCATCTCCTGCAAGAATTCGTGAATGCGCGGTCCATGAATGCAATAAGGTCCGAAATCGCCGTACTTGCTGCCTTCGTGCACGACACCGTCGGGAAAGCGCTGATCTTTGGAAATCATCGTGATGACATCCATGCGAAAACCGTCGATCCCCCGCTCGCACCAGCGCCGCATCATGGCATATATTTCGGTTCGAACGGCAGGGTTTTCCCAATTCAAGTCAGGTTGTTTGGGCGAGAAACTGTGCAGGTAATATTCGCCGCTCAGTTCATCGAAGGCCCAGGCCGAGCCTCCGAATACACTGCCCCAGTTATTGGGCGGTCCGCCGTTTTTAGCGGGTTTCCAAATGTACCAGTCGCGATAGGGATTGTCTTTGGAGCGGCGGCTTTCCTGAAACCAGCGGTGCTCGTCCGAACTGTGATTGATCACCAGATCCATGACAATTTTTAGTTTGCGCTGATGTGCTTCGCTGAGCAGCTGCTCAAAATCCGCCATCGTACCAAACCCAGGGTTGATGGCTTCGTAGTCGGAGATGTCATAGCCATTGTCGTCGCCGGGAGACTGATAGACGGGTGAAAGCCACAGCACATCGACGCCCAGGTCGCGCAAATAATCCAGCTTCCCGGTGATCCCGTTGATGTCTCCGATACCATCGCCGTTGGAGTCTTTAAAGCTGCGCGGATAGATCTGATAGACGACTGAGTTTTGCCACCATTTGGACATGGATGATCTCCTTTTCGTGAGTGTGTTTTTCGCTCCTTCGGGCTTTTTAAGGGCAATTGCTTAGCTATTATCCGAGATTTATGCGAAATGATAATTTTTCACAGCCTGAATTTGAGCATTTTTGAATTTATTACTAAGCAAGCCGCTTATCTGCTCTTGGGGTCAAAGGCATCGCGCAAAGCGTCGCCGATAAAATTGATCGATACCACCAAAACGAGAATCATCAGACCGGGAGGCAGCCAGCGCCAGGGAAAACGGGTCAGCACGGTCAGCGATTCAGCCCCGCCCAGGAGGTTGCCCAGGCTGGAGGTCGGCGGCTGCACGCCCAGGCCCAGATAGCTAAGGGCCGCTTCATCAAGCATGGAAATTGCCATGACCGAGGTGGCGTAGATCAAGACCGGCGCCGTCGTGTTGGGCAGTATTTCGGAAAGCAGGATCTGTCTGCGGGGTAGACCAGCCAGTTCTGCTCCCTGCACGAAACTTGTTTCACGCAAAGATAAAACGTTGCCGCGGACAAGACGGGCGATACCCGGCCAGTCAACAAAACCCAAAATCAAAATGATGCTCCAGATCCCGGGCTCAAAAATGGCTGCAGCCACCAGCACCAGGAGCAGGTAGGGAAACGACATGACCATATCAGTAAAGCGCATGATAGCGACATCGATCCAGCCGCCGAAGTAACCGGACACCAGACCCAGCAGCACCCCGACGAGAGTCGAAATAAAGGTCGCCATGAAACCCACCAGCAGCGAAATACGCGTACCGTACAAGAGGCGGCTGAACAAGTCCCGGCCGATCTGGTCGGTTCCCAGCCAATGGGCTGAGCTGGGTGCCTGGTTGAACGCGGCGATGCTTTTGTCCGGATCATAGGGAGCCAGGAGCGGGGCCAGCAAAGCGGCCACGATGATGACTGACAGTATATAGAGACTGATCAAACCAAGCTTGTGTTTTTTAAAGCGGCGCCAGATTGTTTTGTAATAAGGTTCACTCGCTTCGAAGAAGGCTTCGGGCTTGAAGTCGTTTTCGAGAGTTTGGAGGGTCTTTTTGCCAAAAAACATCTTTACTCCTTACTCTAAACGGATCGTTGGATCGACTATTGCGTATACAACGTCAGTGATGATGTTCGCGAGCAGGACGACCACCGCGGTCAAAAGGCAGACGCCCATGATGACGGGATAGTCACGGCTCATGATCGCGCTCATGGTCATGAGGCCCAGACCGGGCCAGGAAAAGACCTGTTCAACGATGACCGCGCCTCCGAAGAGGATGGGGATCTGCATACCGACCACCGTGACGATGGGAACAAGAGCGTTACGAAAGGCGTGCTTGTAGATTACACGGCGGCGGCCGATGCCCTTGGCCCGAGCCGTGCGTAAGTAGTCTTTCTGGAGGATTTCAAGGAAGGAAGAGCGGATATAGCGGATATTGCTCCCCGCGGTGGAAATGGCTAAAACAATCATGGGGATCAGCAGGTGGCTGAGCACGTCCAAACGGCCGCTTGTTCCGCCCAGGGTCGTCATGCCGCTTGAGGGAAGCCAGCCCAGTTTGATGTGAAAAACATATATAAACAACATACCCAGAAAAAAGCTGGGGATACTTGTGCCGATGAAGGAGGAAGTGACGATCACGTAATCGCTTTTCTTGTATTGATGCACGGCGGAGTAAATTCCTGCCGGAACCGCGATGATGAGCGATAGAAGCAGCGAGGAGCCCATCAGTAAAAGGGTGGGTCCGATTTTTTCGCCGATCATTTTCAGCACGGGCTGGTAAGATTTAATGGAAAAACCCATGTTTCCGCTGAAAAGCTGCTTGAGCCAAACCCAGTATTGCACGAAGAAGGGTTGATTCAGGCCCAGCTCGATGGCTTTGGCGTCGATCGCAGCCTGCGAAACACGCGGACCGCGCAGCATTTCCAAAGGACTGCCCGCCAGATTCATGATCAGGAAATCAATCATGGTGATGCCGATAAGCACGGGAATGGCAATCAAAAGGCGCTTCAGGATGTAGCGCAAAAGATCATTTTTCATCCGGCCCACCTCCCTCTGCGTGTTTCCGGGCCATCACGGGACAAGCCAAAAGATGCTGCTTGCCGGTTTTGGAACAGCTGGACACATATTCAAGCGGCGGCCGCTCGATGCGGCAGCTTGCTTCCGCGTAGAGGCAGCGCGGATGAAAAGCACAGCCTGACGGAGGGTTGATGTTGGAGGGCATTTCACCTTGTAAAAGCAGGGTACGGGTGTCTCGGGCAGCCGGATTGGCAATGGGCGATGACTTGATCAAAGCTTGCGTATAAGGATGCATGGGACACTTGAACAGCTCTTTGGCAGAGGCCAGTTCCACGATGCGCCCCAAATACATCACCGCGATGCGGTCGCTGACATAATTGACGGCCGCCAGGCCGTGCGCGACGAAAAGATAGGTCAAATCAAGTTCGCTTTGCAATTCGATCAGCAGATTGAGGATTTGGGCCTGAATGGACACATCCAGGGCAGATACCGGCTCGTCGCAGATGATGATGCGCGGATTAAGTGAAAGTGCTTTCGCGATGCCGATCCGCTGGCGCTGTCCACCCGAAAATTCGTGGGCATAACGACCTTTGCTGTTACGAGGGAGGCCGACCATGTCAAGCAGCTCATCGATGCGTTTTTCGACAGTGACCTTCGATTCCATCTTGTGGTAGAGCAAAGGAGCGGCCAGAATTTCAAATATATGCTTGCGCGGATTGAGTGACGCGGACGAATCCTGAAAAACCATTTGCAGCTCGGTGCGCATGTCCCGGATTTTTTGGGGGGAGGTCTGAACGAGGTCAACACCCTTGTAAAGTATGCTGCCCTCATCGGGTTTTTCGAGCGCGACCAGCAAGCGGCCGATCGTGGTTTTACCACTGCCCGACTCACCCACCAAACCAAGGGTTTCACCTTTGATAAGGTCAAAACTGACGTCTGCCACCGCCTGCGCCTGCTCAGGTTTTATGGTCAGGGCACCTGATTTGATCGGATAGCTTTTCGAGAGATGCGAGACCCGCATCTGCACCGGACCGTCCGCGGTCACAGGCATATCGATCGCCTTGTTCTGGTCCTGTTCACTCATAATTCCGCCCTCCAGGTCAAAGGCAGCTCACGCTTGATTGCGCGATGGCAGCGGACTCGATGCTTACCGGTCAGCGTGGTCAAGGCCTGGTAATCACTCAGGCAGGCATCCACGGCAAAAGGGCAGCGCTCATAAAAACGGCAGCCTTTCAGGTTCGTATAATCTTCCGGCACCACACCGGCGATGGACTCCAGTTTATGTCCCGGCGCGTCCTCGATGCTGGGCACAGAGCGCATGAGGGCCTGTGTGTAGGGGTGGGCCGGCTGATCAAAGAGCGTGAATACATCGGCTTCTTCCACGATCTGACCCGCGTACATGACCAGTACTTTATCGGCCATTTCCGCGATCAGTCCGATGTCATGCGTGATGAGTATCAGGGCGAGCTTGATTTCACCGCGTAAGCAATGCAAAAGGTCCATGATCTGGGCTTGGATCGTGACATCCAAAGCCGTTGTAGGTTCATCCGCGATCAGCAATTTGGGATCACAGGACAAGGCGATGGCGATCATGACACGCTGCTGCATCCCGCCGGAAAGCGTGTGGGGATAGGACTTCATGATTTTCTGGGCATCGGGTAGACCAACCTGCTTTAAAATAGCAACAGCGCGCTCCTCCGCCTCTTTTTTAGAGAGCTTGAGGTGTACGCGCATACTTTCGGTCAGTTGATTGCCGACGGTGAAAACGGGGTTCAGAGCACTTTGGGCGTCCTGAAAAATCATGGTCAAACGACTGCCGCGCAGCTCGTCCAATTCGTCTTCGCTGAGCTGGGCCAGATCAATGCCTTCAAAAATGACTTTTCCCTTGGTGACGCGGCCGTTGCGATCCAGGAGCCTCATGATGGAAAGTGAGGTGACACTTTTTCCTGAACCAGACTCCCCCACGATTCCCACCGTTTCTCCGGCCAGTACATCGAAACTGACATCATCAAGGACCAGGGATTCTCCCTGGTCCGTTGTGAACGTCGTTTCCAAGCCTTTGACCTGCAGGACTTTATCGGTCATTTACTTGATGGTCCAAAGTGAAATTTCATTGAAGGAGCCATAGATGTGGGGTTCCGCGTTGACCAGCCGCTTGCTGACCGCACCCGGCGCTGAGATGACGTAGGCATTGATGACGGGCACGTCATTTTGGACCAGGCGGTTGATTTCGCTGTAAATGGCTTTGGTTTCTTCAGCCGTTTTCGCGCTTTGTGTTTGGGCGATGAGCTCATCCATTTGGGGGTTGTTGTAACCGACCCAGTTGTCACCGCTCATCAACCAAGCGACGTCCGGATAAGGATCGACAGGAGCCAGAGTATACTGGATGGCCAGCATGTCAAAATCATGTCCGCTCGCTGAAGTTAAAAGTGTATTGATGTCCTCTGTCTGAACCTTGGCTTTGATACCGGCTTCAGCCAGCTGCTGCACCACGAGATTCACGGCCTGCACGAAGGTGGGGTCGCCTGAATTGACTTTAAAGGTGTAAGTTTTGTCGAGGTCTTCAGCCGTCACGTTGGCGAGGCTGGCCTTGGCCGCATCCACATCAAATGCGGTCGGCACGATGCTGTCGTCAAAATAAGGACTATATGAGGTAAGGAAGCCTTCCACCACTTCACCGTGTCCACCGAGGAAGTTGTTGACCAGACCCTGACGGTCAATGGCCTGTGCGACCGCTTTACGCATATTGACGTCCGGCATCGACTTAGTGTTGATGAAAATCAATTGATTCGTGAGCGGTTTGTCGTAGACGACGGTGACATTCTCAAGAGCCTCTAAACCGGCCAGGTCTTCCTGCGGAAATGACGCCATGGTTTGATGGACAAAATCAATTTCGCCGGTTTGTAAACCAATCAGCAATTGACTGCCTTGAACGACCTTAAAATTGAGATTCTCGATCTGCGGAGCACCTTTGAAAAAGTTCTTATTCGCTGTGTAACTGACAAAATGTGCCCCGTCAAAGTCCGTTGTTTGATAAGGTCCGCTGACCACGGTCGGCGCGCTGAACCAGTCGCTGGTCTTCAGTTCTTCCGTCGTTTTATCACCCAGGACGTGCTTGGGAATGGTCATCAAGTAGCGGGCAAAAGTATTCTGAAAGGTGTTGAGGGGCATTTCACTTTTAGCGATGAAATTGACCGTCTGATCGTCAACTTTGACGATACCTTCCACGCGGTCTGCGGCGTCGGGGTGCACACCGGAGTCATCCATACCTTTGATGACGGCCCAGGTCGACATCGAAGGGTTGGCGATGGCATCCGAAGTGATTTTCAGGCTTGTAAAAATAAGGTCATCCGCGGTGATGGCTGTACCGTCGGACCACTGCGCGTCTTTAAACAACTTGACCGTGAAGGTGAGATTATCACTTGTCGTGATCGACTCCGCCAGCATGGGATAAAAATTATTGTCTTTATCCAAATCGACCAGAGGCAAAAAGTTCAAGCCTGTCGCGTATTTTCCGGTTTCAGTACCGTCCACGAGCAGGGGGTTCAAGGTGGTGACTTCGTTGGTCACGCCGATATTGACAATGGAAGCGCCCGTTGCTTCGGTCCCGGCCGCTGTGGTCGTTTCTCCTGCGGCTGCCGTTGTGCCTGTATCAGCGCTCGTGCTCGTCCCTGCTCCGCAAGCGGCGGCGCTCAGCAAGAGAGCGGCCACCACAGGCAGAACCAGGAGTTTTTTCAGATTGAAAATTTTTTTCATTATTTTTCTCCTATCACGCAGAAATGTATCTCTGCAAAAACAAAAAATCTAAGTAAACGCTTTAAAGTTTAAGTGCTTGACCCTTGTTTGTCTATGTTATGAATCAATTATTCTACTAATTAGGACTATTTTCTCACATTTCCCGAATATTTCCAGTCAATTTTGCTAGAATGATGATTAACAATCAAAAGAAAGTAGAAACGTATGCAGGACGACTTTGTACGCAGCGCGATGTTATTGGGCCGTGAAGCCCTTCAGCATTTATCCGGGGCTCACGTCGCGGTTTTTGGTCTGGGAGGCGTGGGTTCATATGTGGTAGAGGGCCTGGCTCGCAGCGGCATCGGACAACTGACTTTGGTCGACCACGACCGCGTCAGCGCCAGTAACTTGAATCGACAGCTCGTCGCCCTCCACTCCACCCTGGGGCGTTATAAAACGGAAGTCATGCGCGAGAGAGTGCTTGACATCAATCCGCAGTGTAAGGTGCAGTGCGTTAATTTATTTTTTGACCAAAATAGTTTGAACGATTTTAATTTTGCCGATTACGCCTACGTTGTGGACGCGATCGATTCGGTCAGCTCCAAGCTGCTGCTGGTGAGCGCCTGCGAGGATTGCAAGACCGCCATCATTTCGGCCATGGGGGCAGGTAACAAGCTGGATCCCACCCGCTTTGAAGTCAGCGATATTTTCGCTTCTTCCATGGATCCCCTGGCGCGGGTCATGCGTAAAGAATTGCGCAAGCGGGGCATCAAGTCCCTGAAGGTGGTGTACTCTCCTGAAGAAGCGCTCACGCCGCTGTTTGAGCCCGATTTAGAAGCTCCGGTCGGGTCTGTGGAGAAAAATGTTTCCAATCGTCTGAGCCGTAAAAAAACACCCGGCTCCGTGGCTTTTGTGCCTTCGGTTGCCGGGCTGATCATTGCCGGAGAAGTCGTGCGGGATCTTGTCAAAGCTCAACACTAGTGCCTGGAGTGCGTAATTTTTAAAGTACTTTGTAGCCGGCTTGCAGCAGGCTTTCCAAACCGGCCGCCATGTCACTCAGTTTTAAAATGACACCGGAATGATCACCTGTGGTGTCGTAAGGATAAAGATATTCGACTGAAACCTCTTTCGGCAGAGTATCGAGAAGTTGACTCATACTGCCCGGCCTGGAGGGAATCTCAACGCTGATGACTTCGCTGACCTGAGCGGCGATACCTGCTTCACGCAGGACCTGGCGGCCGCGATCGGGTTCCGAAACAATCATGCGGAGAACACCGAAACTGGTGGTGTCTGCCAGATTGAAGGAGAGAATGTTGATGTTTTCAGCAGCCAGAATGGCGGCTACTTCGTGGAGTCGTCCGGCTTGGTTTTCGAGAAATGCGGTGAGCTGTTTGGTCATCTTGTGCTCCTTTCGCTGCGAACTTGAAATCGCTTGAAAACATATTCGTCAGTACAACTGTCGTTTGTCAATCACATGCTTGGCTTTACCGGAGCTGCGCTCGATGGTATTCGCCTGCACTAATTTTACCACAGGGGTCAGGCCAAGCGCTTGTTTCAAGACATGCGTGATTTTTTTGGTCGTGTTTTCAATGACACGCACTTCGTCAGACAACATGCTTTCTTCGAGCTCTACCCAGACCTCAAAGGTATCCATGTCTTCGACCCGGTCCACCACGATCAGGTAATGTGGTGCAGTGCCGCCCATTTCCAGGAGAGCGGTCTCGATCTGCGAAGGAAAGACATTGACACCGCGAATAATGAGCATATCATCGCTGCGGCCCTTAAACCTGGATATGCGCGCGGTCGTTCTTCCACAAGCACAGGTTTCGTGCGTCAGCGCAGTGAGGTCTTTGGTGCGGTAACGAATCAGGGGCAGGGCCTCCTTGGTCAAAGTCGTGATGACCAGTTCCCCTGTTTCACCATCCGGAATGGCTTCCAGAGTTTCACTGTTGATGATTTCTGGGTAAAAATGATCTTCCATGAAATGGCTGCCCACGTGGTATTCGCAGTCCGTGGAGACACCGGGACCCATGATCTCGCTCAGGCCGTAAATGTCGTGCGCGCTGATGTGCAGCCCTTCTTCGATCCGGGCACGCATGGCCTCGGTCCACGGCTCAGCCCCGCACAGCGCGGTCCTGAGTTTGATTTTGTCCAGCTTGTGTTCCGCTTTGAGTGTTTCCATCAAGTGCACAAGGTAGGAAGGGGTACAGGCAATCGCCGTCGCACCGAAATCTTCCATCAGCTGCAGCTGTTTGGAAGTGGAGGTCGTTGACACAGGCACGACCATGGAACCAAGGTTCTCAGCCCCGTAGTGCAGCCCCAGGCCACCTGTGAATAAACCATAACCGTAGGCGACCATGATCCGGTCGTTTTTGCCAATGCCCGCCATGGTCAGACAGCGGGTGACGCACTCGCTCCAAATTTCAATATCGCGGCGCGTGTAACCCACGACCGTCGCTTTACCGGTTGTCCCTGAAGAAGCGTGCACGCGGACCACTTCGGATTGAGGCACGGCGAAAAGGCCAAATGGATAATTGTCCCTCAAGTCATCTTTCGTGGTAAAAGGCAAGTTTTTCAGGTCCTCAATGCCGCGGATGTCGCCGGGTTCTATGCCTGCCTTTTGCATTTTTTTACGGTAGGGCTCGACATTATGATAGACGTGTTTTACCAGTTTTCGCAGACGAGCCGATTGTAAATTGGTCAACTCATCGCGGCTCATGCATTCCTTTGTTTCGTTCCAAATCATGGCAGGCCCCTCTCAGCTCAGTTCAAAACCTTCGGCTCGCAAGACTTCTTCGAGGCGCGTATCTTGATCGGTGTGCATGATCATGACCGGTCGTTCGACATTGCGAAAAACCAGCGAATACATGTAATTGATCTGAATATTCGCCTGGTTGGTCAATTCTAAAATTTGATTCAAGCAGCCCGGTTTATCTTCCAGGACTACGCCCACGACCGGACTGGCTTTGACAAAAAAGCCCTTTTCTTCCAGATAGAGGGTCACTTGTTCGGAATCCTCCACGATGAGCCGCAAAATACTGAACTCAGGCGTGTCGTAAATGGAAAAAGCGCGAATGTTGTAGTTGCCCTCTTTGAGTGCTCTGGTGACTTCCAGCACCGCTCCGATGTGATTAGTGACAAAGACCGATATCTGTTGTAACAAGGCCTTAGCCCTCCATTTCCCAGCCTACGTCAAAGGCTTGCTTATTGATATAAACGGTGCGCGCAGGTACGGTTTTCTCGATGACTTCGTGCCACTTTTCTTTGTCGAACTCCATGTGCCGCGCTGTAGCCCCGATGACCACGGTGTTGAAAACTCTGAAGTTTTGGAGTTTGCGTGCCTCGGCCTGACCATCGATGCGAATGACCTTATAGCGCTCTTTCAGCGCCGCGATCTCGTCCTCCGGGTATTCAGCCTTTCCGATGACTACCGGCATCGGGTCAATACGGGTGTCATTGACCACCAGGACCCCGTCCTTCTTAAGAAAATGAACATAGCGCAGCGCTTCCAGACGCTCAAAAGCAATCAAAACATCCGCCTGGCCCGGCTCCACGATGGGCTCGTAAACTTTTTCGCCGTAGCGGACAAAAGTAACCACCGAACCGCCCCTTTGGGCCATGCCATGGACCTCCGACAGCTTTACATCAAAACCGGCGCTCTCCGCGATCCCGCCCAGAATCCGTGAGGTCAGGAGTGTTCCCTGGCCCCCGACACCGACAATCATTATATTTTTAGTATCCATCTTTTTCCTCCAGCTGCTTAAAGCACGTCTATGACACTGTCGACCATTTTGATCGCGGCAAAAGGACAGAGCCGATAGCAAAGGCCGCAGCCGTTGCACATCGAATCGTTGATCAGGGTTTTGCCATTTTCATCGCGGGTCAAAGCCGGGCAGCCGGGTTTCATGCAAACACCGCACGCGCGGCAGGCCTCGGCATCTACTTTGTACTGATTTTTGATCGGCGGATTGTCTTTCAGGAGCACACACTGCGACTGCGCGATGATGACCGTCAGTTCGTCTCTTTTTTTAGCCTCTTTAAACAAGGTGGCTAGGCCATCCAGATCAAATGAGAAAATCTCATAAACATGCTTGATGCCCATGGCTTCGCAAAGTGCCTTGATATTGATGGCAGCCGCGTCTTCACCCATCAGGTTCTTACCGGTGGCCAGATTCTGCTGATGTCCGGTCATGGCTGTGATGGAATTATCCAAAATCAGGACAGTGCCGGTCGATCCGTTGTAAACCATATTCATCAACGAATTGACCCCGGTGTGCATAAAGGTGGAATCGCCGATGACGGCCACCCAATCCTTGATGTAATCCTTACCTCTGGCTTTCTCCATGCCGTGCAGCGAGCTGATTGACGCACCCATGCAAATGGTGGTGTCGATCACTTCCAGCGGCGGTGCCGCGCCCAGCGTGTAACAACCGATGTCACCCGCACCGTGCAGCCTGAGTTTTTTCATCACCGAAAATACCGCGCGATGGGGGCAGCCCGGGCAAAGAATGGGCGGGCGTCCGGGAGCCGCAGCGGGCGCAGTCAGGACGACCTTTTCTCCCAGTAGACGTTCACGCAGCAGATTAGCAGAATATTCACCTTGCACTGTCAGAAGTTCTTTACCTTGACAAGCGATACCCCAGGACTTGATTTGTTCTTCGATCAAAGGTTCCAGTTCTTCGACGACATAGAGGGTGTCCACTTGTTTCGCGAAGTCCTCGATCATGCTTTTAGGCAAAGGGTTCACCAGACCCAGTTTCAAAACGGAAGCCTCAGGAAACACTTCTTTAACGTACTGGTAAGGAATTCCGGACGTGATGATGCCGATTTTTTTATCCGCGTATTCAAGTCGGTTGATCGGCATCTTGGCCCCGTCTTCAGCCATGTGCAGTTCCCGGGCTTCCACCACCGGATGACGTCTGATCGCGTTTCCCGGGGTCATGACCGTTTTCGCGCTGTTCTTGACGTAGGGCCTGTCTTCCGGCGTGATTCTGTCTTCAAGCGTCACATAACTCTGGGAATGGGACAGACGCGTTGTAGAACGCACGATCACGGGCGTGTCGTATTTTTCTGAAAGTTCGTATGCGTACTTGACAAAATCCTTGCATTCCTGCGAGTCAGACGGTTCCAGAACAGGTAAATGGGCCGCTCTGGCGACCATACGTGTATCTTGCTCGTTCTGAGAGGAATACATACCTGGATCATCCGCGATGATGGCAACCAGGCCGCCCGTCACTCCGATGTACGAAACCGTAAAAAGCGGATCAGCCGCGACGTTCAAACCGACGTGTTTCATAGATACCAGTGACCTTACACCGGCCAGAGAAGCCCCGATGGCCACTTCCATGGCGACCTTTTCGTTCGGTGACCATTCACTGTATACATCGTCCTTGTATTTTACGAGAGACTCTGAAATTTCCGTGCTCGGGGTCCCCGGGTAGGCCGCCGAGACCTTTACACCGGCTTCGAAAGCACCTCTGGCAAAAGCCTCATTGCCCAGCATCAATTCTCTTTTCATTAATTCAACCTCTATTTTCTATATCGATCAGATATTTCGCTTATCTGTAACGCGCTTCGCCTTGCCCTCAAAACGTTTCAGACTACGAGGATTCACCAGTTCAACGCGTGCGTCCAGGCCCAGTGCCTGTCTGATTTTTTGGCGGATGCCCGCATTGAGCGCCTCCAAAGCGGCATAGGAATCGAGCAAAGAATTGTCCTTCAACTCCACTCGGATCGTCATATGGTCCAGATGTTCGATACGTTCCAACTCGATTTCATAAAGCGGACTGATGGCCGTGATTTTGGACAAAACTTCTTCAATTTGGCTGGGGAAGACGTTGACACCTCGAATAATCAGCATGTCGTCGGAGCGTCCGGACAAATTCTCCATGCGCACCATCGTTCTCCCACAAGCACAGGGTTCGTAAAACAAGCGCGTCAGATCTTTGGTGCGGTAGCGAATCAAAGGCAGTGACTCTTTAGTCAGACAGGTGATGACCAGTTCGCCTTTTTCTCCTCTCGGGAGAACCTCGCCGCTTTCGGGATCGATGACCTCAGCCAGGAAATGGTCTTCTTGAATGTGCATGCCGCAGAGCTGCTCGCATTCGCCGGAAACACCCGGCCCGTTAAGTTCGCTCATGCCGTAATTCTGTGTAAAAAGAGCTTCGTCGCCCCAGATGTCATGCAGCTGCCGGCGCATCCGTTCTGTCATTCCTTCACCGCCGAAAAGTCCCTTACGAAGGTGCAGGTCTTTACGCGGGTCCAAACCCATGTCCATCACAGCCTCGGCCAGATGCAGGGCGTAAGAAGGTGTCGCGATCAGCAGCGTCGAGGCCAGGTCCTGCATGAACATAATTTGTTTTTCCGTGTTTCCGACAGACGAGGGAATGACCGTGGCACCGATTTTCTCCAGGCCAAAATGCAGTCCCAGGGCGCCAGTGAAGAGCCCGTAACCAAAACAAATTTGAGCGACGTCTTCTGAGTCAGCTCCACCCATGGCTGCGATGCGCGCGACCGTTTCAGTCCAATTGCGCATGTCGTTTTGCGTGTAACCTACGATGGTAGGCTTACCGGTGGTACCTGAAGATGCATGGATACGAACCAGTTCTTTCTTTTCCACAGCGAACAAACCCATCGGGTAGTTGTCTCTGAAATCCGCTTTGGTCGTAAAGGGTAGTTTTTGAGTATCCATCAGACTTTTAATGTCCTCCGGTTTGACGCCCATGGCATCCATTTTTTCGCGATAAGGAGCGACGCGCGCGTAGCTGTACGCGACTTGTTTTTGTAAGCGCTGCAATTGCAGCTGCTCGATCTCACTGCGTGAGAAGGTTTCTTCTTTTGCCCAAATCATAACCGTCCTACCAATCCTTTCGGTCTACCTTAGAGAAACATTATAAAGAAAAATGGCCGACTTTGGCCAGCTGCCGCGAAATTGGGTAAAAAACGTACAGACTTTCTGCTGAATTAACCACTTTGAGCTTTGATGCGGTCTTTTTCATAAATAAACGTGGAAATACCTCCGCCTAAGTGAAGTTATAAATGGGTGCATGATTCTAAAAAAAAATTCCACCCGGGTGCGCTTCCTTGGAGAGGCGTGGTGGAATGTAATAATTCTAGCAAAAGTGCTCTGATTTACAAGCTTTTTTTCAAAAACAAGGGGCAATTTAGGCTTTTTTGTGAAATTTGCGCATAAAAACCCGAAAGTTTTCACACTCCCGGGTTCAAATGGTTTCAATTTTGACTGTTTATGGTCGTTCTTACTTGCGTTTCAGCAGAGCCTCGGCTTGCTTGACGATTTCATCCGGCGTTAAGCCAAAGCGTTTAGCCAGGTAATCCGCAGGGCCCACTTCTCCGAAAACGTCATTTACACCGTGTTTGATCATGGGCACGGGCTTGTTGGCGAGTAAAACCGCGCCTACAGCATCGCCCAGACCGCCGATGACATTGTGATTTTCAGTGGTGAGAATGGCTCCGGTTTCTGCTGCACAGCGAATCACCAATTCTTCGTCGACGGGTTTAACGGTAAACATGTCCACAACGCGAGCCGACACGCCTTTGGCCGCCAGGAGTTCTGCGGCAGCCATGGCTTCAGTCACCATCATGCCGCAAGCGATGATGGTCAAATCGCTTCCGTCACGCAGGATATTGCCCTTACCGATTTCAAACTGCGAATCTTCCGAGTAGATTTTCTTATAGTTCTTGCGGGTGCTGCGCAGGTAGTTCAGTCCGGGGCGGTCCTTGATCATGCGCAGGACAGCGGCCAATTGGACGGCATCCGCAATATCAAAAACCGTCGAGGTCGGGACCGCGCGCATCAGAGCCATATCTTCAAAGGGCATATGGGTACCGCCGTTGAAGGCCGCCTGTACACCCGGATCCGAACCGTAGATGCGCACATTGTTTCCGGCGTAACCGATCGACAAGAAGACCTGGTCGAAGCAGCGGCGCGAGGCAAAAGGACCAAAGGTATGGGTATAGGGCTTTTTACCGACGGCGGAAAGACCCGCAGCCACACCCATCATGTTGGCTTCGGAGATACCGCAGTTGATGACGCGGTCGGGATGCTCCTGCCAGAACTTGTATGTGCCTGAGGAGTTCATCAGGTCGCAGTCCAAGTAGATGACTTCCGGATCCTCGGCAGACAACGCTTGTACGGTATCGGCAAAGACCGATTTATGCAAAGCGGTTTCGGGAGTCCCATCATAGATTACTTTGAACATAAGGCGATTTCCTCCTCGGCTTTTTTAAGATCAGCGTTCAGCTCAAGTTCTGCTTGCTCGATGAAAGCAGGGCTGAGTTGAATGTGGTGGTTCAGCAGCATGTCCTCCAGCTCTTTGATGCCTTTACCTTTAATGGTGTTGAGCACGATGCAGGAAGGTTTCCCTTTGACGGCTTTGGCCGCTTCAATGGCCGCTGCCAGCACTTCGATGTTCGCGCCATCGACGCGCTGAGTGAAAAAGCCGAACTCTTCAAATTTTTTGTCGATGTCACCCAAGGCCAGAATGTCGTTAGTGTAGCCATCCAATTGTTTACCGTTGTAGTCAACGAACAGGATCAGGTTATCCAATTTCTGTTGAGCGGCAAAAAGGGCGGCTTCCCAGACTTGGCCTTCATTGCATTCACCGTCTCCGACGACCAGATAAACTCGGTTGTCCTTGCCTGACAGTTTGCGTCCCAAAGCCATACCCATGGCAGTCGATGTTCCCTGACCCAGCGAACCTGTGGTCATATCAATGCCGGGGGTCAGTTTTCGGTCGCAATGGCTGGGCAGTTTGGTACCGGGCTGATTCAGGGTTTTCAACCAATCCATGGGGAAATAACCCTTCAACGCCAAGGTGGCGTATACCGCCGGGCCTGCGTGACCTTTTGACATGACCAGCATGTCGCGGTCTTCCCATTGCGGATTTTTCGGATCATAGCGCATTTCTTTTCCGTAGAGTACGGCTAAAAGATCCACCACTGAAAGCGATCCGGCCAAATGGCCAAAGCCGCGGGTCGCGACTTCTTTTAGAGTTTCCAGCCTGATTTCCGCAGCAAAACGCTGCAGTTCCAGTAATTCTGTTTTTTCCATACGTTTTCCTTCCTTAAGCTTGTACTTGCCTGGCGTAGGCTTGTTCCATGGCCGAAACCAGAGGCAGGGGTTGTCCTGTCATAAAGTTTACCATCGCGCCTCCGGCGGTACAAACATAGCTGATGTCTTTTAAATTGATGAATTTAGCTGCCGCGCTGACCGTGTCACCGCCACCGATGACGGAATAAGCCGGTGAAGCAGCGATGGCTTCCCAAAGGGATTTGGTGCCGTTGATGAAGAGCGGGTCTTCATAAACACCGGCCGGTCCATTGACAAATATGGTCTTGGCTTCTGCCAGAATCGCTGAGTATCGGGCGATGGTTTCGGCTCCGATGTCCAGGAATGAAGCGTCGTCCAGCGGTAAGTCACTGACTTTTAGTTCGCAGCGGACCCCGTCCTTGGCATAAGCCAGATCCGAAGGCACTTCGATACGATCGCCGTAGCTTTCAAGATACGCTTTGGCCGGAGCGATGAAACCCAGAAAATTCTTGTCCGCCAACCACTGTTCGTACTTTTGGCCGACCTTGACACCCTGGGCCAGGAGCATGATCACGCCGGTAACGCCGGAGGTCAAAATGCGGTCCGCAGTGCCATTGGCCAGGACCTGTTCCATCATGCCGAAAGCATCGGAGATTTTGGCTCCGCCCAGGACAAAAATGGAAGGTTTTTCGGCCGCGTTGAGGACGGTGCTGAGCGCAGAATACTCCTGCAGCAAAAGCTCACCCGCCGCAGTAGGCAGAACCTCTTGAAAAGCCACCATAGAAGGGCACGCGCGGTGTGCCGCGGAAAAGGCCTCGTTGACGTAGAAGTCGCAGACCGGAGCCAGGCTGCGCACCAGCCAGGTTTGAGTCATTTCTTTCGGGGTCAGCTTGACCACGGTTTCAAAACTGGACATCTCTTCCGCGAGGTAGCGCAAATTGCCCAGGAAGACGATCTCCCCTTCTTTTAAGCGCTTCACCGCGTCCACAGCTGCCGGCCCGCAAACGTCATCAAGGTATGTGACCGGGATGCCGAGCAGCGCAGCCAATTTCTCGGCGTGTTCAGCCATCGGGATCAGGTTTTGATAATCCAGGGTATCGCCTTGGTGAGCGATAATGACAATTTTGGATTTTTGTCCAAGCAGATACTTCAGCGTCGGCAGGCTCTTTTTGATGCGATTCTCGTTGACGATCTTCTTGGTCTGCGGATCCAGCGGTGAATTGATGTCAAGCCGAACGAGCACCGTTTTTCCTGCCAGAGCGGTAGCTTGGAGTGAACGCATTTTTATTTCCATTTTCCCAACCCCAAGAACCCGTTCGTGGCAGCCGTTCCTTCTGCGCGGGTGGTCTGCATCTGCATGGAGGCGCGAATGGCATCCATTGTTTCAGGAATAGTCACAGACTCCTGCGGAATGTTGATCGCGTACATGATGTCGTCGCCGCTTTCGACGATGCAGTCTTCCCAAAGTCCGACTTCGTACATGTCGCCGCGGGAATTGCCCAGGTCACGGGCATAACGGAAGAAAGAGGCATTGCCTTGGAAGCCGTCATCAATTTTGACAACACGGATACGATCATGGGTCTTGAAAGCTTCGAGGGCCATTTCTTTGGTGATTTTAGTTTTTCCCTTAGCCAAAACGGTGATGATGTGGCCGTGGGTCACCGGCGTATGCACCAGAATTCCTGTCGCATCGACGTGCGGCATAATCGTCATAAGGTCGACGGCCTGATGGCTGGGTGCCTTGTCAATTTGGAGCGCATTGGTCAGTCCGCGATGATAATCGCCCGGATCAGCCACGCGGCGGATGATGGTGATTGCCACTTTCTCAACGCCGAACGCACGATCAAGGCAATCCACGGTACGGATCAAACCGGTCGTATTGCATGAGGTCAATTTCAAGTAGTCAACGCCGACACCTTTTTCGAAATTGGCATAGCCGTGGAAGAAAACGTCAGCCACGCTGTTTTTTTCGCCGCCCTGGAAGATCGCTTTTTTGCCCAGACGCGCGTAAATTTCTTTGTTCTTGGCGCCTACACCACCCGGTGAGGAATCGAGCATGATGTCTACTTTGTTGACCAGTTCTTCGAAGGTTCCGGCGACCGGAATATTGAGTGCATCGAATTTGGTCTTATCTGCACCTTCGACCAAATAAAGGTCGTAAGGCATGCCTTTCTCTTTAAGCGCGCGAATGGACAGGGTTGGGGCTAAATCCGCCACACCGACCAGCTCCATGTCACCTTGCAATGCCACACCATCAGCCAAACGTTGGCCAATGACACCATAACCTGCTACACCGACTTTTACTTTGCTCATTTTAGAACCTCCATTTTTTTGGTTTTTGTTGACTATTCTTTAAAAAATTGGGATTATCGATAAACGATTATATTGTACTCGCTTTTGGACAATAGGGCAAAGTGGAGCCACCGTACGGCATCACGATCACCTTGGCGTCTGGACCTTGTTTCTCAAAGGCCGTGTCCAGCGCAGCTTGCACGGAGGGGAAGGGCTGCATGAAGATGGATTTGACAAAGTCATCTTCCATATCCGAAACCAGGAAAATTTCCGCCATTTCCAGAACCATGGCGATAGCGGCGGCTTTGTGGCCGCCGAGCTTGAACTCTCGTTTTATACGTGCGGTCAAATCCTCAGGTTTAGTAGCCGCCAGCATCCATTCCTCAAAAACATGCTCACCCATGCCCTCAGCGCAGGAACCCACTAAAATAATCGTTCCACCCCGTTTAATGGCGTGTTTGGCATTGTCCAAAGCCTTTTGAGTTTGATACAGATTGAGGTCTTTGGGGGCACCGCCTTGTGAAACAATCACGATGTCCGCACGCTCGGCAATTTCCTTGCGATAAAGACTGTCCAAAAAGGTACAGCCTACCCGGTGAGCCTGGACAAAGTCACCACTTACGCAGTAAATAATTTTTTTATGTTCATCCAGGACCACGTTGACGATGAAATCCAGGGGACAAAATTTCCCCACGGCTTCTTCGATGTCTAATCTGACTGGATTGGAATCAATGTTTCCGGCCGCGGCACCTGCTTCCACCATGCGGCTGTGATTCGCCTGAATGGCTTCGCGCGTCGATACGCCCGGCATAATGGCTTTGGCACCACCGCTGTAACCAACAAAATAATGGTACTCAATGTTTCCGATACCGATACGTTTGTCCGCTTCAGCCACAACACGAACGACGTCAACAGGTGTGCCACCCGCGGTGACACCCATGTGCACCACATCGTTTAAATCACCATCTATACATTGAACACGTGCGTAAACCGCGTCCCCCACTAATTTTCTTTTTTCCGCTTCGGTATGCATGCGATGACTGCCCAGTGCGAACACGACGGTGATGTCTTCTTCTTTACAGCCGATTGCGCTGAGCTCATCCAGAATTGCCGGAATCACCAGATATGATGGCAGCGGCCGGGTGATATCGGACGTGATCAATACGACCTTTTCGCCGGGTTTCACGATTTCACTTAATGCTTTTGTGCCAATGGGATTCTTCAAAGACGCACGCACACAGGCCTCTCCGGTGAGTTCTGAAACGACTTCGTTCTGTTCCAAAACCGCACTCAGATTTTTCTCCGGCATGTCAAAATCCTCGTGCCTTTGCCCGATGGCTACTGATAATTTCATCCTTGTCCTCCTCTCGTTGTTTTTCTAATGACTAATGTCGCTTGCATGCTCGTGTCGAAATTTTCATTCAAGAGACCCTCTTCATCATCTGCGAGTATTTGTTTCAATAACAAAAGCATACCCAATTCACCCATTTCTGAGCAAGGGATCCTCATCGTACTGAGTTGAATCTGTGGCAAAGACGCGTAAGGTACGTCATCGAAGCCAATCACACCTATCTCATCTCCCACTTTGTAACCGGCCTCGGAAACTGCTTGCATCGCTCCCATCGCAATGAGGTCATTGCCGCAGATAAAGGCATCAGGACGTCGGGCCGCTGTTCGTTTTAACATTTTAAGACAACGCTCATAACCGCTGTTGATGGTGTACTTGTCTTCAGTCACATTCTTCTCGTCCAGCACTAAACCCCGTTTGGCCAAGGCATCCTTTACGCCAAGCAAGCGCGCGACGCTTGACGCGGACTTTTTCGGTCCGCCCAGGTAGGCGAGGCGTTCGTACCCACAGTCCATCACGTGTGCCAGAGCCATGCGGCCGGCTTGGATGTTGTCGACCTTTATGACGTTCGGCCGGTTTTCATCAAGCTCTGATAAGTCACCGTACAGTACCCATGGCACTCCGTTACGATCCAGTCGCCCATCTTTACTGCTGAGGTCACTGGACGGGTAGAGCAGTATGCCATCCACGCGTCTTTCGGCCAGTGTTTTAAGCTCTTTCTTTTCCTTGTCCACGTCCCAGCCGGTACTGCAAACCAACACGGTATAGTTGTATTGATCCGCCACCGAACTCACCGCATTCAGTATGGACGTAAAAAAGGGGTTTTCGATTTCTGGAAGGATAAAACCAATGGTATGGGTGCGTTTGGTCACCAAACCTGCCGCCAGGGTGTTGCGTTGATAACCCATCGCTTTTGCTATGGATTTGATGCGCAAAGCCGTGCTGTCTCTGGTACCGCTGACATTGTTCAAGGCGCGGGAAACCGTTGCGTACGATACCCCCGCTTCTCTCGCGATGTCTTTGATCGTTACCATTGGCTTTTCCTTTCAGCTGCTTTACTCTATTTATTGTACGCTTTTATACGCCCGCCACTTCCTCGATGTATTTTCTGGCTTTTTTGGCGTACTCAAAGGGATTCGCTTTCGCAGGATCCTGCTCCGCTTCAACAACCATCCAGCCTTCGTAATTGTGTTCAGCCAGGACTTTAAAAATTGGGGCAAAATCAATGTCGCCGTCACCGGGGACCGTAAACGCGCCGGCTCTGACTGACTTCAGGAATGACCAGCCCTCAGCCTTCGCTTGTGCGACGACCGTGCTGCGGACGTCTTTCAGATGCACATGTTTCACGCGCGGAGCGAATTCTTTCAAGCACTCGACCGGATCTTCGCCCGAAAAGGCGAAATGACCGCTGTCAAAAAGCAAAGAAACGGTTTCAGGATTGGTCAACTCCAGAAATTTACGCGTTTCTGCACGTGTTTGTACACAAGTGCCCATGTGGTGATGGTAGGTGAAAGTAAAACCTTCATCTTTGGCCATTTGACCCATTTGATTGATGGCGTCAGCAAAAAGCTTCCATTGCTCGTCAGTTAATACAGCTTTTTCTGTAAAAACGGCCAGATCTTTGCCTTGAATCGAGTTGCCTTGTTCGGAAGCACCGATGACCGAAGCACCCATGGCTTTCAAGAAAGCCAATTGCTTACGCAGGTTGGCTAAGGTAACGTCCACGCCCTCAGAAAAGACCAGGGAAGAAAACCATTGATTGCAGATCTGCAGTCCTCTGATGTCCAGCATGGGTTTTAGGACAGTCGGATCACTGGGGTATTTACAGCCCACTTCACTGCCCGTGAAGCCTGCGAGCGCCATTTCACTGACGCATTGTTCAAAAGTGTTTTCAGCTCCCAAATCCGGCATGTCATCGTTTGTCCATGCGATCGGGGCGATGGCTAGTTTAACTTTGTCTTTGTTCAACATCTTTCTACCTCACTAAGTATTATTTGTTGTTGATTGTTTGAATTCGCGAATCGTGCTTCGCTTTACCTGCCGAATTTTCCGCTTCACATCCATCAATAATCGCGTGATGCTTCAATGTAGGGCTGCATTTTTTTGTATGCTTCACGGACTTTGGGGCCATTGGATTCGGAGGCCACGCCGACGCGCCACCAGGAACCATACCCATCGCTCATCGTGCCGGGCACCACTTTGATGTCAAAGAGAACCGGTACAGTGACATTGCGTGAGTCCTCCAGGGCAGCTTTCAATTCGTCCAGAGTGCGGATGGTGTAGCCCTTGCAGCCCAGCGATTCCGCATTCATGGCGAAATCCACCGGCTTGTGAGGCGCGGTCAGCTCGCCTGTTTCGTGGTTGCGTGAGGTGAATTGGGTGCCGTAGCTGTTACCACCATGGTTATTTTGTAAATCCTCGATACAGCCCCAGCCATAATTGTCAAAGAGGCAGATATTGAGTTTCAAATCTTCCTGCACGGCCGTGTAGACTTCACTGTTGAGCATCAGGTAGCCGCCGTCACCAACCATGGCGAAAACTTCGGAATCAGGGCTGGCCATCTTGGCACCCAACGCACCATTGAGATCATAACCCATATTGCTGTATCCGTATTCCACGTGATAGCTGCCGCCGTCGCCGGGACGCCACATGCGTTGTAAGTCACCGGGTAAGCTGCCTGCCGCGCATACAACGATGTCTTGTTCGCGCATGAACTCATTGATCGCATAGACCGCGGTCGTCTGACTGAGTCCTGCCTCATTTTCCAAATGACCCAAACGATCGACTTCAGCATCCCACTTGGCTTTTTGTTCTTTGACTTCAGCAGCCAAATCGACTTTAAACCCGTCGAGTGCTTCCGAAATGGCCAGGAGACCTTCCCGCGCGTCACCGATAATGGCTTCCGCATTCATCTTGTAAGCATCAAATGGGCAAATGTTCAAAGTTAAGAATTTCACATCCGGGTTTTGGAACAACCATTTGGAACTGGTGGTGAAATCGCTGAAACGCGTTCCGACACCGATGACCAGATCCGCATCGTGACCAAAATAATTGGCCGCGCCTGAACCGGTCACGCCGATACCGCCGAGGTTCAGCTCGTGTGTCCAGGGCAGCAGTCCTTTGCCCGCCTGAGTTTCACCAAAGGGGATCCCGTGTTTTTCCGCGAAAGCTTTAAAAGCGTCGCCTGCGATAGAGTATTTAACACCACCACCCATGATGAGCAGCGGGCGTTTACTTGCCTTGATCAATTCGACCGCACGCTCGACCTGGAATTCAGTCAGGGGGCGGCGATCAAGATGCCAAACCCGTTTCGCGAAGAAATAGGCGGGATAGTCATAGGACTCTGCTTCCACGTCCTGCGGCATCGCAATACACACAGCACCTGTATCAGCGGGATCCGTCAACACACGCATCGCGTTGATCAGGGCAGGCATCAGTTGCTCAGGACGATTGATGCGATCAAAGTAGTGACAAACGGCCTTGAACGCGTCGTTTACGGTTGTACCCAGGGAGCTGAAAATTTCAGCTTGCTGGAGCACCGGATCCGGCTGACGGCAGGCAAAAGTATCACCCGGCAGCACGAGCAGCGGGATGCGGTTAGCGGTCGCGCACGCCGCCGCGGTCACCATGTTGGTGGCACCCGGGCCGATGGAAGAAACGCAGGGGATGATTTCTTTGCGATTTTTTTGTTTAGCGAAAGCCATGGCTGCCAGAGCCATGGCCTGTTCATTTTTCCCCTGATAAAAGCGCAGATTGTGTTCGGTAAACTCCAAAGCCTCACCCACACCGGTCACACATCCATGTCCAAAAATCCCGAATATGGAATTGACAAATTTATTTTCAACCCCATCTTGTTCTACATACTGATTGTCCAAAAAACGGACCAAGGCTTGCGCCATCGTGAGCCTAATGCGTTCTGTCATAATCTGATCTCCTTTTGTGAATGTATTGTTTCAGCGTGTTTTGTGGGATGAAATAAGTTTTCAAAGGCAGTATGTTCATGTCCTGTTGGAAACGTTTACACTGATAATTCTAGCCTTGCTCTTTCGACTTGTCAATAAGTAAACTTTTATCCAAATATGCATCACTCTCTCTTTCGCGCTTTGCTAAACCGTAATCGAATGCTCCTCGCGCCATTGGTAATTGCCAAGCAAGATTGCGTAAGCGACCATCAGTAAACTCAAAGTTCCCAGGATCGTATAGCTGATTTGAGGATTGAAGCGAGCAATCAAGCTGCCTGTTATCGCGGGCATGATGCTGATGCCTAAACCCACAGACATCTGATAGACCGCCATGGCCGTGTTGTAATTGCTCAGCTTCGTATTTTTCATGGCCTCAGCGATGGCAAAAGGTGCCACCAATCCGTTGTATACACCCGCCAAAGCTTGTAAAAACAAAAGTCCCCACACGATCTTTAAATGCGGGCTGACAAAACAATAAACAGCCATAATGAGATGTGACAGGGTCAGGACCTTTTTAGCACCCAGATGCTGCATAAACGGAGATGCGGCGAAGAAGGAAACCAAAACAGTGAAACCCATAAATATCACGTTCATCAGGCCGACGGCCAAATTACTGCCGCCGATGTTTCGCATAAATTGAGTTGAAAAAGCCTGCACAGTCGCATGGATCAGTCCGATGTGTATAAGGCCGAAAACCGAGTACAACCACACTCGCTTGCTTCGCAGCACGAGTAGAGGGGTCGAGCGTTGAATTTCAGCCTTTTCATCTCTTTTGATCAATTCATCGCGGTCTTTCAATGTCAGTAAGAGCAGCGTCGCCACCAGGCCGGCACTCACCGAGGCGTAGAGAAGCAGCTGCATTTGGCCGAATTCATAACTCAACATACTGAAAACAAAACCGATGAGGATTCCGCTTTGATTGGCCGCGTTGGCCAAAGCGGTGTTTTCTCGCAGGCTTCGTTCGGGCATGCGTTTTGAAAACTCAACCATAAATACGACCCAGGTCGCCGCACCCATTCCGGAAAGTAAATTGGCCAGTAAAAAGGCCCATTGACCTTCCCCGAAGAGGCGGTAAACCGAAGCCAGGACCGGGAAAAGGGTCCCGGCCAGCAAAATGATTTTTTCTCGTTTCAAGCGATCGACAAAGATGCCTAAGGGTAATCGCATGATAAATTGCGCATAACCGTAGGCGCCTAAAGTCAATCCCAGCACAGTGGGCAAAATACCTTTACTGTTGAGGTAGACCGTCTGATAAGGTACGTAGACATAAAGTGAAAACCAAAACAAAAGTGCGATCACAAATAATTTCACACTCGCTTGACGATGTTTTGGTTTCTGATTCATGTTTTTCCTTTCATCGCTTCGGCTAATTGTTGAGCCCTGCTGCCGCTATGCTCTGCTTAATCCCTTCGATGGCGCTTTCGCTGCTGCTTTGAGGATAGAGCTCGAATGCGACAAAGGCAGCGTAACCCAGGTCTTCCAGGATTTTGTACACTTTGGGATAATAGATGGCACCGGTACCGGGTTCATGACGACCCGGGGCATCGGCGATGTGGATGTAGCCAATGTAGTCAAGGCATTTTTCGAGTGTTGTGACAATTTTTCCTTCGTTCAGGTACATATGGTACGCATCATAAAGAATTTTGACGTTGGCTGAGCCAACGGCCTTGACCAAATCGCAGGAAACGACTGTGTTTTGTAAAAAATTTCCCAAATGATCTTTAACGACATTCAAGGCTTCCAGTACAAAACAGACGCCTGCTTCTTCAGCCCAGGTTGCGATTGTTCTCAAAATATCGAACATCGCGCAAATTTTGCTTTCATAGGAGTATTCGGCACTGAGGGGCACCGCGTACTGCGGCCAAGCCGCCAGGGTATCCGAGTGCACGACCAGATTGGGGCAGTTCAATTTTTGGGCTGCCGCAATAGATTTTTTGATGTGTTCCAAATAGGGTACTTTCAGAGCGGGATCACACATTGAAAAGGGTCCGTCTCCGCTCATCGTGGACATTTTTAAATCGTTTTTCTGCAGTTCTTCGTTGACACGATCTAGGTTTTTGTTGTTCCAATCCCAGAATTCAACAAAATCAAATCCGTCCCGTTTAGCTGCTGCGAAACGATCGTAAAAATCCAGTTCTTCATAAAGCGCTTCGATATTGACGGAAAAATTATAATTCATAAATTTACCTCGTTCAGCGGTTTACTTTTACATGTCGACCCATTTGCTGCCGTTATCCGCTGATTCCACACACTTTGTCAGCCAGTGAATTCCATCACGCGCGGCCTCCACGTTGGGATACCAGATTTTTTCCAGAGCGTCTTCATCACCCAGATCTCTTGCTTCCATCGCCTGAGCAAAACGGTAATACATATTCGCCCACGATTCAAAGAGACCTTCCGGATGTCCACCGCCTATACGATCATCGACTTTGGCTTCGGGATACAAATAACCTGCGCCACGCTCCAAAATCCGTATCGGTTCACCGTCAATTTCGTAAGTCAGTTGATTCGGACGTTCGGACCACCAGGAAATGCTGGCTTTTTCACCCACAATGCGAATTCTTTCACCGTGCATAGAGCCGACATTGATCGCACTCGCCCACATATGGCCGACTGCGCCGTTGTTGTAATCCATGAGCACATAGGCGTTATCTTCCAGGGGGGCTCTGCTTTTTACAAAGCTCTGGCGATAGCACATCAGGCGGGTAATCTGGAGTTCGGGCAAAATGGTTTCAGCCAAATACAAGGGATGTGTCCCGCAGTCTCCAAGAATGAAGGTAGGGCCGGCCATTTTGGGATCGACACGCCACTTTTGATTCTCGCGCGCACTTTCGACGTCTTTGGCGTTGCCGCCATGCGCGAATTCCATGTGCACCAGGCGGACTTCGCCTAAATCACCGCGTTTAACCATCTCGCGTGCCTGTGTGATCATTTGATGACCGGCATAACCGTAGGTTACGCCGAAAACTTTTTTGTGTTCTTTAGCTAATACCACAAGCTCTTCAGCTTCTTCATCTGTAAAGCACAAGGGTTTCTCGCAGATAACGTGCAGCCCACTGAGCAGGGCGGCTTTGGAAATTTCGTAATGGGTGCGATTGGGCGTCGCAATCGACACGGCTTGAATTCCGTCTTCACGCTGCGCTTCAGCTTCGAACATCGTTTTATAATCCGGATACAGTCTTTCTTCGTCCATCCCCATCGATACGCCGAAAGTAACGCAACGCTCGGGAAGGACGTCAAAAGCAGCGGCTACGAGGTCAAAACTTTGGTCACGTAACGCAGCGGTACGATGAATGCTGCCGATTGCGCCGCCCTGTCCGCCTCCAACCATACCCCAGCGGATGGATTGTTTTACAGGTCTTACACCTTCTAACATTTTTTTGTCCCTTTCATTTTCTCATCAATTTATGTATCACAGTCCAAGCTTATTGACAAAATCAAAACTCCTGCCCACGTCATCCAAACTGGAACCTGCGCTGCGCGGATCGCGTTCCTGTTCAATTGTGACCCAGCCGCTGTACTTGATCCGGTGAAGCGCATCACGAACCGCAGGATAATCAATGTCACCCGTTCCGATCGGGCACATGACCCCTCTGGCACAGCCATCAAAAAAGTCGATTTGATCGATTGCCATGACTTCCTCGTATATTTTTTTGTTGAGGTCTTTAAAATGGACGTAGTCCAAACGCTCCTGGTACTTGATTAAGCTTTTCGCCGGATCTACGCCGGAATAGTAAAGATGCCCGGTGTCCAAAACCAAACCGCTCAGTTCCGACGGCAGGTCCTCCAGCAGATCCGCGAATTCACTTTCGAACTCCACATACCCGCCTGCGTGGGGATGTAAAACAGGCCTTACCCCGTAACCTTCCCAAGCCAGTTTGCAAAAATCGGTTATGTTTCTCAGCATACTTTTACGCATGTCGGCACTTAGAGACGGCACCCGATCTTGATGGCCGGAGAAGTCGCTGCGTTCTTTATGGAAATAATCCATGTAGGTCAGATAAGGGGTTGGATATCGCTGGCCGGGTTCAGCGGGCGCCACCGGCAGCTTTGTGATCAGTTCACAAATGTCTTTGACCTGTTTAAGCAGAATATCATGTTGATCCGGACTGACGATGTCGGCAAAAATTGTACCCACGGTGATCGTCAAATCATTTTTCATGAATTCTTCGGAGACCTGCTTGACATCTAGAGGCAAGTAACCGTAAGGGCCCAACTCAATGCCTTTGTATCCGGCCTGACTGGCCTCTTTCAAAACCTGTTTCCAATGCGGAAGGTATGGGTTATTCACATCATCGACACCCCAGCATGAGGGTGCGCATCCGATTTTAATGGCCATTTTTTCTCCTTTGCGGAACTGAAAATCTGTCGAAGTTTTCAGTTGATCAGACTTCAAGAAGTTCGTTTTTCAGGAAGGATTCTTTACAGCGATAGGCTATTGCGGTCGACTTGGTGCCATCGTAAACATTGGGTGTGGCCTGTCGTTTTTTATCTACACAATCGCAGAATTCTTCGATTATATTGATGTAAGCCCCGTGCCAGCGGGTAACAAAATCCTGGTGGCACTCACGGCAGACACCGTTTTCACTCATCACCTCGATCAAAGAGTCCGTCGGTATCGCTGCGATCCTAATTGTCCCTTTAGTACCGACGATTTCAGTTTCAACGGCTGATCCGTGAGCGGCAGTGCGCCCGGCAAAAAAGAAAGCCATCGCGTCATTTTCACATTGCAGCATGCATGAAACATTGTCGCCGTCTTCCCAGTCCGCGTATTGCGGAAACTCAAAACAACCGCCGATTGCCCAGAGTTTTTTGGGTTCGGAGCCGGTGAGCCATCTGATCAAATCGATGTCATGAATGGACATGTCGATAAATTGGCCGCCTGAACGAGGAGCGTAAGCGAGTGTGCCTTCGATTATCGCTCTGGGATCCTGCGAGTAGCAGCGCACCAGGACGACTTTGCCAATGTCACCGCGCTCAATTTTCTTCTTGGCTACTTGATAGGAATAATCAAAGCGGCGCATGAAACCCAGCATAAAAATCTGATTTGGGTGAGCCTCGATGATTTTTTCAGCTTCCAGACATGATTCAACGGTATCAGAGAGGGGCTTTTCACAAAAAACATGCTTGCCCGCTTCCATGGCAATCTTGATCATGGCTACGTGAGAAGACGTGTTGGTCACGATGACGACTGCTTCAACGTCTGAATTCCGGCACATTTCAGCTGGGTCATCATACACATTCTTTACACCAAGCTCGTCCGCAACTTCCTGGGCACGTGTGAAATTGCCATCGCATATAGCCACAAGCTCCGAACCCTGCACGCGGCTCGCGATATTGCACGCGTGCTCATAGCCCAAACGACCGACGCCAATGATGCCAATTTTGAGTTTTTTCATCTGGTTCTCTCCAATATAAATTAATATTTTTTCAAAATTTTCTGCGAAAAATAACCTGGCAAAAGCGATTTTGTGAATAGAAAAATACAGCTGCATGAACGGTATATCGAAAGCCTGCAAGAGAAGCAACACCAGTGGTGAATGGTGTTGCTTCTCTTGCGCTGGCCAAAGATCGTCCAATTTTATTTATTCCAAAGTGAAATGGCGGCTGACGACGTCAACGGTCTTCTGCTTGGCTGTGGTCAGGCATTCTTCCGCAGGCAGTTCGTAATATTCAGGTCGGAACAATTCGATTGAAATTGCCCCGTCATAGCCCTTTTTAGCCAGAGTGCCCAAAATCCCATCGAGATCGACCGCACCGTCACCCGGCCAGAGGCGATTTTCATCGCTGCCCTGCCCAACGGGAAGGTCTTCAGCATCGTCTAGGTGGACAATAAAGACTTTATTGACATCACAGGCTTCCAGTGCGGACATCTTGGAATTCATGGCATGGAAATGATAGCAGTCCAGGGTTACACCTACGTTGTCACGTTCAGTTGCTTCAGCAATTTCCATAGCTTGTTCAAAGGTGTTCACAGTATGCACGGGTGCTCCGCAAAACTCGATGCAAAGTTTTACGCCGTAGGGCGCGGCGATGTCAGCCAATTTCCTATACATGCGGACCGTTTCATCTTTGATTTCCGTCTTGGTTTTGATGCCCTGATCCCAGTTGCAAACACCGATGACGATTTTACAGCCAATTTTGTCGCCGACTTCACACATATATTTGAGATCATCGACAATCTTTTGTTCCCCTGCTTCGTCGTTGAAGGTGATGGGATACAGAGTGTTGAAGGCGAGCGGCTTGATTTTACTGCTTGCGAAAAAGGCAGCCAGATCATCAATCGTATGTGTTTCAAGGTATTCCGGGAGTTTGTCCATGGTGCGAATTTCGATGTAATCGTAACCCAGTTTTTCACCCAGGACGAGATCTTGCTCGAGAGTGGAATTGCCGATGGTGGTGGCTTCGTTAAATCCGATTTTCATGAGAAATCTCCTTAAATTTTTAGTAATTGCTTCCTGGTTCTGATTGATTAGTTTATTTCAGACCCAATTCGCGCTTGATTCGCTCAAGGGCTTCAGGGGCTTGTTTTGACATTTTTTCCGGATAGCCGAAATATGAGACACAGGTGATCGAATCGCCGCCCACTTTGAAACTGCGGTCCGCGAACTTCATGTCCCGCAGGGTAGCGAAGATTTCTTCAAAATTGACTTCGCCTTCGCCCATCGCGGTATGCTGGTGAATAGCCATGCTCACACCCGGTGGATTCACAATATAACGGCAGTCGACCGTCTGGTTCATTGTATCCGCCAGGAGAATGTGCGATAGATCATCCCCGGCATATTCCAACATGTGGCGGACATCCCCTTTGCCTTTATCATAAAAGAAGCCGTGAGAAGCTGAATAGCAATACTTGACGTTTTCGCTGCGGTAAGATTTGACCATATCGCAGGTCTCGTCGTTCAGCTCGCAGAAATCATAGGGATGGGACTGAACTTCAACTCTGATGCCTTCTTTTTCGAAGAGCGGCAGAAGTTCATCCATCGAGCGGAACCACATACCGTTACAAATTTCCGGTTGATGAGGATCTCCGGACAACTCGGTATTGATAACCTGAACGCCCATGTCAACAGCAATTTCGACCAGCTTTTTCCAATTCGCCACCGCGTGTTGACGTTGTTCTTCGGTCGGCCCGGACCAGCGGTAGACGCAGATGAAAGACGAAATCTCAAGGCCGGTTTCCTTTAAGGCCGTGCGGTACTCTTTCTCAGCTTCACGTGAGAACAAAGGATGTTTGTAAAAAGGATTTATACGCGGATGGGGTGATTGTTCGATGTACTTGTAACCCCAGTCGGCTACCTGATGGACCATGTCGTTGATGCTCATCTGTTTGGCCAGAACATCGACGTCAAAGGCAATCTTCATGGATAATTTCCTCCCATTAGTGAAAGAGTGCCAGGTTCAAATATTATTGAAGCCTGGCACATCCCTCGTGACATTTGACAACTTGGTTGAGGGTGACCAGCAAAGTTATTTTGATTGTTGTTTGTTGGCCGGAACGTTTTACCTCGTATTTAAGAGTGTCTCAATTTTGATCAATTGTAGAAATCAGGTCGGCTTGGGGTCACTATGGGCTCAATCACGCCGCTTTCCTGGGCTTTGACGCATGCATCGGATGTAACACAAGCCAGATAACCGTCCCAAGCTGTAGGACCATTGACCTCACCTTTCAGAGTGGAATCGATCCAATCCTGGAGTTCAACATCATATGATTCTACGAAACGGTCTTTCCAGTCATTGAGAATGGTATTGCTTAGCTTTTCCCCGCTGCGCATTTGAATCGACATGGGTTCAGGCAGCTTGGCGATGCCGGTCTCTCCAACCACTTCACACTGAATATCATAACCGTACTGACAGTTGACGAAGATTTCCAACACCACGCGGATACCTTTCTGTGAGGTCAAAATTAAAATCTGCGGGTCTTTGAGTTTGGCATGAGTATTGCGGGTGGCTTTTGGCAAAATGACTTGCGCCGAAGTCCACTCATCATCGATCAGCCAATGCAGGACGTCGATTTCATGGATGGCTGTGTCATTGATGGCCATATAAGTCACATAGGCTTCCGGAACCGTGGGGTTGCGGTGGGCACAATGCAGCAGCAGCGGATCGCCGATTTTGCCTGAGTCGATCACGTCTTTGAGCATTTTGTATCCGGCATCATAGCGGCGCATGAAGCCAACTTGAACAAGTTTCTTGCCTGAAGCGATTTCCGCGTCTACAATATGTTTTCCACCCTCAGCCGTTGTAGCCATGGGCTTTTCAACAAAAACGGGTTTTCCTGCTTTGATAGCGGCCAGGACTTGCTCTTCATGAGCAGGTCCCCAGGATGTGACAACGACCGCGTCAACGTTGGCATCGTCAATGACATCCTGAAAAGTTTTATGAACGGTGATGTTTCCATAACGATCGGCGACTGCTTGTGCACCTTCTTGGTTGATGTCTGTGACAGCAACGACGGTTGATCCATTCAAATTCGTGTGTAAACGACGAACATGATCTTGTCCGATTGCACCTGTTCCGATTACGCCAATTTTTAAAGCCATTTGATCCTCCTAATAAAATTAACTGTTTAGCCGAAGCAATTTCGAAGAAATATTTCAAGGATAAGAAAGTACAGCCTTAATTCTTGGTACGTTTTTTATCGAGTAAAACTGCCCCAATGATAATGACGCCTTTAAATATCTGCTGCCAATATGAATTGACGCCCATCAAGGTCATGCCGTTGTTGATAACACCGATGATCAGTGCACCGATAATCGTACCCTGAACGGTACCGATACCACCGACAGCCTGAGATGTACCACCAATAACGGCAGCAGTAATGGCATCAAATTCGAATCCAATACCCGCACTGGGTTGTCCGGATTCGATACGAGCGGCAAGTGAAATACCCGCAATACCCGCTAAAAATGAGGCGTAGCCATAGACGACCACTTTAATCAGCTTGACGTTAACGCCGGAGATGATGGCCGCTTGTTGATTGCCGCCCACAGCGTAAATATGCCGGCCAAATTTGGTCTTGTTGAGGATGATGTAGGTAAAAATCGTCATAATGATTAAGAGCAGAATAGGCATCGGAAGACCTAGAATGTCACCGCCACCTAGAAAATTGAAGCTGTCGCTGAAATCTCCGATCGGTTTACCATTGGTGACCAGAAATGCAGCACCGCGAGCGGCAGTGAACATGCCTAGCGTAACAATGAAGGGAGGAAGTTCAAAGAAAGCGATGATCAAACCGTTGATTGTACCTGCGACGGTCGCCACGATCAGACCAACCAAAATGGGAACAATCAAAGGATACTCACCGACCGCCTCTATATACTGGCCGGCAGCGTCTTTGGCCGGATGGGCAAACATTGCCGCAGTGACAGATGCCAAAGCTAAGACTGAACCTGAGGACAAGTCGATGCCGGTTGTGATAATGACGATGGTCACGCCAATGCCGATCAAACCGATAAATGAAATCTGTCTGACCACGTTCAAGAGGTTGACCGGCTTCAGGAACATACCGCCGGTGGCGATCGACATTAAGGCCACGATCAAAAGTAATATAATAATGATGCCATATTTGTTAAATATTTCACCTAATTGGGTTTTGCCGGTCTTCTTGACGGCAACTGAGTCATCAGGGCTTATTTTAGCCATGTTCGGGGACCTCCAAATTCTCTGCTTATGCGAAATCGCTTAAGAAACTTTTGTGTTGGTAGCAAATTGCATGATCAACATTTGGCTCGCGTCCTTACGGGCGACTTCACCGGTGATTTTACCTTCATGCATCACCATGATGCGGTCGCTCATGCCCATGACTTCAGGAAGTTCCGAGGAAATCATGATGATAGCACGACCTTCTTTGGCCATTAGTGTCAGCAATCGATGAATTTCGGCCTTGGCTCCAACGTCAATACCTCTGGTTGGCTCATCGACAATCAGGATTTCAGGATTCGTCATCAACCAACGGGCTACTAGAACTTTTTGTTGGTTGCCACCTGACAAATTCTTGATCAATTGGTTCATGCTGGGTGTTTTTATCGCAAGTTTTTCTTTTTGGAGCATACAGGCTTTTTCCATTTCATCTTTTTTGATGAATCCGGCATTTGTATAATCGCCAATACTTGCCACTGTGATATTGTCTCTAATCGACAAGGGCATGAAACAACCCGTCCCTTTTCGATCTTCTGTAAGCAAAGCCATGCCATTTTTCATTGCGTCACGAGGCATTGTGATGTTGACCTTTTTACCATGGATAAACACTTCTCCGGCATCGAGCTTCGTGTAGCCAAACAGCGCTTCCATAACTTCAGTTCTTCCCGCTCCCATCAATCCGGCAAAACCAAGGATTTCACCTTTTCTGAGATCGAAATTGACATTATCAAAGACACCGTTACGGGTAAGTCCGCGGCAGCTCAGTATAACGTCGCCGATTTCTACTTCTTCCTTGGGGAACATCTGGGTAATTTCGCGGCCTACCATCCAGGCAATCAGTTTGTCTCTTGAGGAATTGGCAGCCAGGTCAGTCCCGACGTACATGCCATCACGCAAAACTGTGATTTCATCGGTAATTTGGAAAACCTCGTCCATCTTATGTGTAATGAAGACAAACGCCACATTATTATCTGTTTTAAGTTTCCGGACCATTCTGAACAAATGATCGACTTCTTTATCAGTGATTGCAGAAGTTGGCTCGTCCATAATAATCAACTTGGAATCGTAAGAAATCGCTTTGGCGATCTCAACCATTTGTTTTTTCGCGACCGTCAATTGATAAACTTTTTCCGAGGGTGAAATATTATTGATGCCCAACGAATCAAACAAGGCCTGAGTATCTTTGATCATTTGTTTAAAATCAACGAATAGACCTTTTTTCGGTTCTCGATTGAGGTAAATATTTTCTGCGACAGTCATGTAGGGGATTGGATTTAATTCTTGAAAGATCATTGAAACGCCGTGTTTGATTGAGGCACCAATATTTTTATAGTTGGCTACTTCTCCATCAATTTTGATTGTCCCTGAGTCCGCCGAGTACACCCCGACGACAATTTTCATAAGCGTCGATTTTCCGGCGCCATTCTCTCCCATGACAGCGTGAACGGTACCTTTTCGGACTTTCAACGAAACATCCTTCAAGGCTTGTACACCGGGGAAAGATTTGGAAATGTTTTCCATCTCCAAAATATAATCCGTATTATTGCTCAATGTGCACCTCCGATGCATCAAGCTTAAGTTCGGATATAGAGGTGTCCGACACATTTGCCGGACGCCCCTTTTCCGTTATCGATTGTCAATTTGAACAGGATTTCCTATTAATTTGATTTCGATAAATTGCTTATCTTGATTTCAGCATGTTAGTTCAGGAGAAAGAGATTATTACATACCCCAGAAAGCGGCGTATGTGTCATATTCTTCGGGCGGAACTGGAACGTAAGGAATCCAAACAACTTTTTCTACGGTCTTGCCATTGACGAGATCAACAGCGGCCTGAACACCACCCGCACCTTGGCCGGAGGGATCTTGGAAGACGGTAAAGCTGAGATCGCCCTTCTTGAGTTCAACCAGAGCGTCAGGTGTGCAGTCAACGCCTGCGGTCAGGATTTTACCTTTAAGGCCTGCGTTTTCGATTGCCTTGATAGCACCGATTGCCATTTCGTCGTTGTTGCAGACGAAAGCATCGATGTCTTCACCAAATTTTTGGAGGAAGTTTTCGGCCAAAGACATGCCGAGCGCACGGTCCCACTTACCTGTGTCATCAGCGAGTACTTTAATGTCAGGATATTTTTCTTCAATAACTTTGTAGTTACCCTCGGTACGAGCTGTAGCAGCTTCGTGTCCATCAGCACCACGCAGGATGACGATGTTACCTTTTCCGCCGAGCTTCTCACCGATGTATTCCATCTGGAAGATACCCGCGTCGATCGAGTTGGATCCGACGTAAGTGGTGTAATCGTCTTGGCTCTTAAAGTTGCGGTTGACAGCAATCAAAGGAATGTCGGCGTCAAAGCAGGCTTTCGTAATGGGCGCTGTCGCGTCCGTGTTGACAGGAACAACAATGATGGCATCCATACCTTGGGCTACAAAGTTTTCAACCTGACCGAGTTGAACAGACGGATCGTCTTTCGCATCAACAACAGCCATTTCGACACCGAGTTCTTTAGCTTTCTTTTCAGCTGCTTCACGAAGGTAGGTCAGCCATTTGTCATCAAAGGCAGACATGGCAAAACCGATTTTAATCGTGTCACCTGCTGGTGCGACGGTGGTTTCTGCGGGTGCGGCAGTGGTGGTTGCTGCAGCGGCAGCAGTGGTGGTGGCTTCGGGAGCTGCAGTAGTCTGTGCTCCTGCACAGCCAACAAGCGGTGCGGCCATCATCACAAACGGTAAGACAAGGGCAAGAAATTTCTTAGACATGTTTGATTCCTCCTATTTTATTTATATAAGCCGCCAATCCACAAAGATTGGTCGGTTCATATCTTATAAACTATTTAAGCTTTAATGTTCAATCAAATAACGTGTCTTTTTGAATATCACTTATTCAAATTGTGAAATTACATCACTCATTCGAGCAAAAGCAGTAAATACGTTGATTTATTAGTCAATTTGCATATATTCAATATTTCTTCGAATTATATCTCTATACATTATCACTGTCCAGTAATAAAAACCACTCGGTGTTTAAAATACTTTTTTGCGTACTGTAAGGACTGTTTACCGCTTCTTTAACCTCTACTGCAGATTAAGTTCTAAACACTTTCAAAACTGCATTTTCAATCGTAAGACACATTAACGTTGTTTTCCTCTTGTGCTGATAAAACTTCATTTTCGCATTCCGATCTGCTGCTTAATACAATTTAATTGATTTTTCTGTCTTTGTAAACGTTTACTATGGAAATTATATCAGCACACTTTGTGAATATCAATATGCTTTTGTGCTAGTTTTACAATCACAATTTTATACAAATTGACATATCCAATTTGTGGGTTCGTACGAGACAGTTTGAATAGAACAAACAATAAACATAAGTGTGCAGAGATACGCCAGAATTTTGACTGCACAACAGTTGGACCGCGTTGTCCCGCGCTGTCAATTGGTTGAGTGAAAAAGTAAGTGCTAGTTTGAAGGATTAAGCGCTACAAGAATCGGATCAAGGACGGCAAAACTTACAAAAACAACAAAAATTATCATCAAAAGTTTCTAAGTTTATAAATGATCAGAAAAATGTGGCCCTGATAGAAGTAGTCACTTTTTGAAAAATAAAGTACTACTATCAAAATTGTTTATAAGGTGTATTTCCAGATAGGACATACGGGGGAGAACCGGTAATGGATATTACGGGTTCTTTTCTTTTTCGCCAGTTTCTTGTTCAATTGATTTCGTTTGATGTTGAGGCCAGGGAAGTAAGCTTGGCTTTAGGACGACCTGATCCGGTTCAATCC
>CAYNZF010000002.1:0-51285 GCA_964401615.1 uncultured Oscillospiraceae bacterium | reverse complement strand
CGATGACCTGCAGACCGCGGTGAACAGGCCGGAGCGCATGGGATTTTTGAATTTTCTTTACACCCTGCGCGCGATCAATGCCCCCTTGGAGCAGTACAATTTGATCGATCATCCGCGTGAATTTATAAATAATAAGCAAGTGGCTCAATTTCTGGATGAGCAGGGCGATGAGGCTTTCCCATTGCTGTTTGTGGATGATGAATTGACGTGGCAAGGCTTCTATCCAACATTGGATGTGCTTGCAGCTGAATTGAAATGTTCCGATTTGCTGGGGCGCTTGCAGTCCCCGCCGGCTGAATTTTTTGCCGGTGATTGCGGTGAAGGAGGCTGCGCGGGCTGCAGCGGCTGCGGCGATGGTGTGAACTTCCGCTGAACCAGGACCTCATTTTCGCAGAAACAAAAGAGCTCCGTCCTGTGCTGCCCTGCGGCAGAGGACGGAGCTCTCTTTTATTGATTTAAGCCTTAGCCATTTTCGAGCAGATTTTTGCATTCCTGCAATTTGGACATTACCTCGGGGGAGGCTTGCGGATATTGAGGATTCATTTTTTCCAAAACGTCCACGATCGCCGCTGAGACGAGGTAACGCGAAAACCATTTCCGATCGGCCGGGACCACAAACCAGGGAGAATTCTCGGTCGATGTGTGTTCGATCATGTCTTGATAGGCCTTCTGGTACTCATCCCAATGCTTGCGTTCTTCAATATCGCCAGGTGAAAACTTCCAGTTTTTATCCGGCTCGTTGATACGGTCCAAAAGTCGGTCCCGCTGTTCGTCTTTGGAGACATTGAGAAAAAATTTGATGGTCGTATAACCGTTTTGAAAGAGATATTCCTCAAAGTTGTTGATCTGAGCGTAGCGCTGGGCCCAAATATTTTTCGTGATCAAATCTTCGGGCAGCTGCTGTTTCTTCACCAGATCGTGTACACGAGTTACAATCACTTCCTCATAGTGCGAACGGTTGAAAATTCCGATTTCGCCTCGTCTGGGCAAAGCTTTGCTGATTCGCCACAGATAATCATGATCCAGTTCTTCACTGGAAGGCTGTTTAAAAGAAGTCACAAAGGTTCCCTGGGGGTTGAGACCGGTGAAGACATGCTTGATTACTCCGTCCTTTCCCGCCGCATCCATGGCCTGGATCACAATGAGCAGGCCCTGTTTATTTTCCGCGTAAAGCTTTTCCTGCAGCGAAAACATTTTAGCGATGTTTTCGTCCATCATCTCTTGCGTGACGTCTGCCTTTTTATACCCTGCCGAATTGTCCGCTTTGTGCTCACTTAGCTTGAACTGTTTACCTGATGTGACACGATAATCCGATAAATTCATAAATTTCCTCCCTAGTTTAAAGTAAATAAGGCGACGCTGTATCCGGGTAAAACCCAGCCATCCCCCTCTGACTGGACTTCATCGTCTGCACATAGTTCGCCGGCAAGTGTGGCAGCGGGGTAAGTTTGGTCGAATGAGAATTCCTTATTTTCTGCCGAAAAATTGAAAACCAGGAGCAGCTGTGTTTTTCCTTCGTAGTCTTTGGTCAACGCTCCAATGGCTTTGTCTTCGCTGATCTGCACCGCTTTAGTGATGCCTCTGGCAACAACTGGGTAGCTGTTTTTAAGTCTGAGCGCCGCGATGTAATAATTCAAGAGAGAGGAGGGGTCAGCGCTTTGTTCTTCGACCGACCCCAGGGGGTATGAAACGCGGGCAGGTTCCATGGCAGGTGGTCCGCCGGTCTGATCTCCGACGTGTGCAGTCTCAGCGGATGCCCACAGCATGGGTGCACGCTTGTTTTCGTCACGACCGCTGCCGCGCATGCCGATTTCCTCCCCGTAATATGTAAAACTGGAACCGGAAGTGAAGAGGTAAAGAGCGGCGGACAATTTCATCTTGGCGGCATCGACGCTTAAAAATCCCGCGGAGCGGCCCATATCGTGATTGCTGAGAAAAGGCGCGTTGATGCCCTTATCATTGAGTTTAAAAATTGCGGCTTGCGTTTTTTCCAGCTGCTGCATGTAGGCTTGAGCGTTGCCGGTGTTGACCGAGCTGACGATCTGTCCCAGTGAATCCGCAGCCTCGAAATCAAAAAGGCTGTCGATCCCGGAAGCATAGTAGTTGGTGTAGCCGGTGCGGTTTGTCCAGGCTTCGGCGACAAAGTAGCAGTCTTCATCGATGGTTTTGCCCGCTTGATTCAGCCAGGTCAAAAATTCAATATTGCGGCTGTCATCTCCTGTGAAGTACGAGGTGACCGCGTCCAGGCGAAAACCGAACACCCCCAGGTCGAGCCAAAACTGCATGATTTTTTTAAACTCTTCTTTCAACGCTTCGTTATCGAGGGCCAGATCCGGCATTTGGTCCCAAAAGACCGCTTCGTAAAACCAAGCCTCGGCATTGGGTACCGCATAATATTTGTCTGATTTTTTTTCTTGAGAAAACTGATAGTAATCGATATACGGGTTATCCTTTTCGCCCTTGGACAAAGCCTTTATGGCCTCTTGAAACCAGGGATGCTGAGCCGAGCTGTGATTAAGTACCAAATCAATGATGACTTTGATGCCCCTTTTATCGCACTCGGACAGAAAGGATTTAAAGTCTTCCATCGTGCCATACTGCGGGTCAATGGCCATGTAATCCGTGACATCATACTTGTGATAAGTGGGGGAGGGGTTGATGGGCATGAGCCAAATTCCGTCGAAACCGAGGTCAGTCACCGTGGTCGGATCACCGTCGTTGATGTAGTCCAGTCGCTTGCTCAGGCCTTTGAAATCGCCGATTCCATCCCCATCGGAGTCGGCAAAAGAATACACGAAAATTTCATAGAAACTGCGATAGCGGTCGGTGGAGGTGTGAACTGCAGGTACAGGGCTGACGGGAATCATGGTGGGGGAGCTCGTCGCTGCACCTGGGCTTGCGCTCGTTTCGCTCACCGGTTTCTGACAAGCTGAAAGCAGCCCGCCGGTAAGGAGGGCTGCAACCAATAAACAGGCGATCAATTTCGTTCGCATTTCAGCTCACTTTCACTGATTTTAGAGGTAAACAATCAACCCTTCACTGCTCCGCTCATACTCTCAGCATAGAAACGCTGCAAATAAATGAAGAGAATCGCGATGGGAATAGATATCAAAACAGCACCCGCTGCGAAAGAGGTATACCAGTTGTCGATGTATTCCTTTTCCAGCATGCGCCACAGTCCGATCGCGACCGTGTAGTAATCCGAATTGGCCCGCACGATGACTCTGGCAAAAACGAAATCAAGCCAAGGACCTAAAAAGGCCTGCAAAATCGTGTAAACAATGATCGGTTTGGAAATGGGCAGGGTGATTTTTGTGAAAACCTGCCACTTGGTGCAGCCATCCAGGTAAGCGGCTTCATCCAATGTACGTGGTACCGTATCAAAAAACCCTTTGGTGATATAAAAGCCAAGACCAGCGCCTCCGGAGTAGACAAGGATGAGCGCGATCCGAATCATGCTTCCTTCTGACAAACCCAGGGCTTTCAGGATGTAATAAACCGCGACCATCGACATGAAGCCCGGAAACAAGCCGAGAATCATGGCAAGGTTCATGAAAGGCTTACGCAGTTTAAAGCGGAGACGGCTCATCACGTAAGCAACGCTCAAGACGAAAAAGGTTGAAATGATGCACGAAAAAATGGCAATGACAAAGGTGTTTGTGAACATTTTCGGAAAATTCAAAATGTTGGTGTCATTGAACAAACGCGCGTAGTTGGCGGTCGTGTAAGTTTTGGGAAAAAAGGTGGAGATATAACTGCCTTTTTCACCGCGGAAACTGGTCATGACGATCCAGGCGATGGGGAAGACCCAAACGGCGGCCAGCACAGCCAGCAAGGCATGCACAGCCGTGTTTCCCATCGTCGCACCGAGTTTGTATTTATTCTTGTTATTGTTGAGACCAAGCTTTTCGCTGCTCATTGGAAACCCTCCTCATCCTTATAAGCTTTCGTGTTACGGTAGGTGAGAAGCGCGACGATCGACAGCACCACGAAAGTCAAAATACCAATGACCGCACCGATGTTGAACAGCTGCTTGTCAATGGTCAACTTATAAAGCCAGGTCACCAGCAAATCGGTTTTCCCGGCAGTCGAATTGACAGGGGTGGGGTTTCCGCCTGTGAGAAGATAAATGACGTTGAAGTTGTTGATATTACCTGTAAAAGCGGTAATGAGATAAGGGGCGGTGACAAACAGCATGTATGGCAAAGTGATTTTTGTAAACGTGGTTACCGTGCCCGCGCCATCTATACGAGCCGCTTCATAGATGTCACTCGGAATATTTTGTAAGATACCGGTGACTTGCAGAAGTGTATAAGGAATACCGACCCAGAGATTGACGACGATGACAATTACCCTGGCCCATGTCGCGTCGGTTAGAAACGGCAGGGTTTGACTGGTAATGCCCGCCTGCTGCAATATCACGTTAATGCCACCCTGCGGCTGTAGTAACGTGCGCATTGTCAACAGTGTCACGAATTGAGGCACCGCGACCGACAAAACAAAACAAAAACGCCAAAAACCCTTGGCTTTGGTTCTTTTACGATTAATGACCAGGGCCAGCATCATGCCAAACAAATAGTTCAAACCAGTAGCGAAAACGGCCCAGGTGAGGGTCCAGCCCAGTACCGACCAAAAGGACTTGCCGATGTTGTTACCCGTACTCAGAACGGTTTTAAAATTATCCAGACCGACCCAATCGAAGAGAATAAGATTTTCGTTGACCATCGAATAACTGGTGAAGGCCATGCTGATCATAAAAATCAAGGGCAAAACGGTGAACAATAAAATGCCGGAGAGTGGGAAAAATAAGAGGAGATTATGCAGTCGATTGTCAAAGAGATCAGCCACGTCTTCACGAAAAGCGACCGCCTTTTTTCCTTGTCTCAAATGCAGGTCGAGCTTGTAGGAACTCTTGACGGAGGCACGCCAAACCAGAAGAAACAAAAGGATGACACACATCGCCACGACTCCGTAGAGCAAGAGCAAAACGGAATTGTGTCCGGCGGTGTACTCGAAAATCCCCTTGCTTTCGTTCCAGACCTCTTCTTGTTTTAACCAGCCCAGAGAAGGCAGCATGCTCAGACTTTCGATACCTGATACGGCAAGGTAGTAAATGAAGAGCGCTTGCACTGCGAGGAATATGAGGCCTTTAATGACCTGACCACGGACCAGGTTACCGAAACCCAGAATCAGAGCTGACACACGCGTCGCCCAGGAACCTTCTTTGAATGCCTCAAGCAAAGACAATTTTTGTTGCTTTCGCCTGAGCATCTCACGTTCAACTTCTCTTGCGGAGCTTGCCACGTTTACTCCTCCTTTAACTCCTTCAATAAAACAAAGCGGGACACTCGTCTTTACGCCGAGGCCCCGCCTGATTTGAGTTCTTGTGATCCGCACTAAATGGTGTAGACGTTAATTATTCGGTGATACCATTCAACGCGTTGTTCAATTCTTCCGTCTTGGCGGCGGCGTTATCAGCGGTGATTTCTTTGTTGACCAAAGCTCTTCCGAAGTTTTCGGCCGGCGACCAGTAGTTGTCCATCGCCTTCACGAAAGGTTGAATGATAGAGGTGTTGTCAAAGGTGTCGTTCTGTGCGACGACGAGCATGTCGGTTTTCAGCGCTTCATCAGCCAGCAATTCAGTGTTGCAGGGTACGATGCCGCGCAGTTCGTAGTGGGATTTTTGTGCTTCAGCGCCACCCAGGAATTTAGCAAGAGCGACCGCGACCTGAGGCAGTTTGGAATTGGGGTTGATAGCAATTGCCTTGGAGCCGGCAAAAGAACGCATTTGTTTGGCTTCTCCGTCGATGGTGATGGTCGGAAGCGCTTTGGCTGCAAAATTGTCGCCTAAAGCTTCTTTAGCGGCTGCATAGTCCCATGAACCGGAGAACATGGCGGCGATGCTGCCGTCACGCAGACCGGCCATGCCGGCGCCATCTGCGTCATTACGGAAATTGGCATTGTTGACGACATCAACCAGGTATTCGGTGACCGCGACGGCTTTATCACCGCCAAAGTCGATTCCCGCTGCTTCATCGCTGCCATCCGCACCGAACAAGGTGGAACCATTCGCTACAAAAAATGAAGCGATGTACCAGGAGTTGGTCATGGGGAAGGCGACAACGTCTTTAGCCAGCATTGCGTCAAAGCTCATGGCTTCTTCTTCGGTGAACTTAGACTTGTCATAATACATGAACCAGGTGTTGGTCGTGAAAGGCACACCATAAATGGCTCCGTCAACTGAAACTGAGTTGACGATGGCTTCGGAGTTAGTGTTTTTCACGTAGTCGGCTGTTTCACCACCCAATTTCGCGATCCCGTTGGAAGCGATCAGCGCAGTGATGTTGTCATTGGCGAACATGTAAACGTCAGCCGCAGCGGCCGGGTCTTGTGTCACGGTAGCCTTGGCGTCGCCTTCAGGCATGACACCAAATTCAAAGGTCACGTCCCATTCTGGGTGAGCGGCTTTGAAAGCTTCGATTTGAACATTCAACCAGTTACCCTGTTCTTCGGACTGGTCTTCGGCAGGAGTCCATACGGTAAGCTTACCGCTGACTTTTTCAGCATCGGCGGCGGTAGTGGTTTCTGCTGCAGCAGCGGTCGTTGTTTCTGCTGCGGCTGCGGTGGTTGTTTCACCGGCGGCGGTTGTGGTCGTGCTTGCGCCGCAGGCAATTGCGGAGAAAGCGAGTGCTGCGGTAATGGTCAGTGCAGCAAGTTTTTTCAATTTCATTTTTTTTCCTCCTAATAGGAATTTTTTTAAGCTCAAGTCACAAATATTAACTTGTGAACTATCCCATTATACACAAAAATGTTTAAGTAAACCAGAACAAATGAAATATTGCCAATCAATAAATTAGTGCAAAACATCAAAAACATAGATCAAATAGTCGTTTAGTGTTCAAAAATTTTACAAAAATCAGATTTGATGTAATTGAATGAAAACTCCATCACACATCGTGAGCGAAATAGTTTTGCATGTCTGCCAGTTTAAACTGTTCCTGTGGGCAGGCTTTGACCAGCCCCTCTGCACGAGCAGACGCATATGCACATAAAATGGCCGCCAGGGAGTTGATTCCGGCGTCGACTCCTGCACGCGGGTCTCTGTTATTGCTTATAGCATCGGCCCAATCACGATAAATGCCTGAATGCGGATTGAGCAATTCTTTCAAACCCTGCGTAAAACCCCGCTGCCACATGCTTTTAAGCATTTTTCTGATATAGATCCAGGAGATATTCCGGCCGTTTTCATTATACAATTTGTAATATGGTTTTTTCTTATGCAGGCCGCAACGCAGCTCAACTTTTTCGCAGATCAAAGAAAATTCAGCACGCTGTCGATGTTTGGAAGCCGTAGTCGTGCCGGTCAAGTGCAGAAAACTATCATTTTCCAGATGGTAATTGACCAGGCCGAAATCCTCAGCTTCCATGAAATGAGTCTGCTGAGCAATCATCGCTTGCGCACTGCTGATCCGGGCACCCATGATCCAGTTCATCAGGTCCAGCGCGTGGACACACTGATTCATGAGCACACCGCCATCCTGGGCCCAGGTCCCTCGCCATGGAGATGCATCGTAATAGGCCTGGTCATGTCCCCAATAAACCTCAACCGCACCGCTGAGCACACGCCCATACTTGCCCTGAGCGACTTCCTCCTGGATAACGTCGACCAGAGGAAAAAAGCGGTAAATGTAGCCAAGCGCAATCTTGACCTGATGCTCCTCTGCCAAAAGCTTGAGTTGACAGGCTTCCCGGTAATCCAAGGTCATGGGTTTTTCAATTAAACAGTGAATGCCTTTTTCAATGAGTGTTTTAGCCAGGGCAAAATGAGTGCCGCTTGGCGTGCAGATGGCGGCCACATCAATTTTTAAATCGCCCGGTAATTGGTCCAATGAAGAATAAAGGGGCGGAAAAGCCTGGTGCATGGAGGCCTTTTTCCAGACTTCGGAGGCTTTACCGGCATTTGTATCCACCAGGGCCGCGACATTGAAAAGCGTCTTGTTGTCTTTGACGGCTTGTAAATGTTTCAGACCAACGCGGCCCAGTCCGACGATCAGAAGCTGGTATGGAATTTTTTTAGCAGACATGAGGGGCCTCCAGGCAGGATTTATTCGATTCAGTATATCATTTCAATTGAAAGCTCAAGAACTTATTTCAAGAAGATTCAATCATATAATAAAAACCCGCGCTGAGGGCGCGGGTTTCAAATGGGAGGAATCGCATGTAAAAATTACATGTTGATGACTTTACCGTAGACAGGTCCGAGCGCTTTACATGCTCGGTAATCCGTTGCTTCCAGGTTTTCGGTTCCAAAACCTGACCAGCAGTGAGGACGATAAATATCATCCGCGCTGACGTTGTGCAAAGCAACAGGAATGCGCAGCATAGCAGCCAAACTGATAAGGTCAGCTCCGATGTGTCCATAGGCAATGGCGCCATGGTTCGCACCCCAGTTAGCCATGACGTTATAGGTATCTTTAAACGCGCCGGTGCCGGTCAGACGAGGAGCAAACCAGGTGCAGGGCCAGGTCGGGTCTGTTCGTTTCAAGAGGGTGTCGGATACTTCTTCCGGCAAGTGAACGGTTTCACCTTCAGCGATCTGTAGTGTCGGACCTACACCTTCAACATAGTTTACGCGCACCAGTGTGACAGGCATTGAGGCTCGGGTGGTGAAAGAGGAGGAGTAACCGCCGCCGCGGAAATAACCGAGGTCTGCCGGGCACCACACGGTGGCTTTCAAACAGTTGTCAGCGTCTTCCGAAGTGACTTCCCAGAAGGGTTTCATTACTTTCTTGCCTTCCGCGTCTTTCATTTCGCCGCAGCCGTCGAGCGCGGCCGCGCCGGAATTGATGAGGTGAATAAAGCCGTTTTGTGCGGCATCGACCGGTTTCCAGCCCGTGACACGTTCAATGGCTTCGGGACTCCAGTAAGTTCTCACATCCGCAAACATTGAGGCTGCGTTGGAGACCAGGTGGCCCAGGAGCATGGACATGCCATTAAGGTTGTCGTTTTCGGTGGCGACCAGGAAAGGTTCACGAATGCCGTTCCAATCGAAAGACGAAGCCAGCATCGCTTCCGTGAAGTCATGGTTGGGGAAGTGGTCGGTCCATTGACGCTGACCTTGAATCCCTCCGAGAATGGCATTGCGTCCACAGGCTTCTTCCGCAAAACCAAGTTCTTTTAATCTGGGATTGCCGATCATGATGTCGCGCGTGATAATCATGCTCTTGACGACGCGCTCCCACTCGGCATCCTTTTGTTCACGTGTGTGGGCAGAGAGGTAGGCGCTGTCCTTATAAGCTTCGATATTTTTGTCATAGCCTTCTTTACAGTATTCTTTAGTCCAGGCCAGGGCTTTCTCATACTCTTCCTTATCGAAGATTTCATGAGCGATGCGACGTTCGATTTCCGTCTGGTCCAGGGATTCCCAGCGCATGCCGAAATAGTTTTGATATAGGTTGGGCATGGGGAAGGAGCCGGCGATGCCCATGCAGCTTCCGCCGATGGAAACATAAGATTTACCCTTCATTTGTCCGGCCGCCATAGCTGCTCTGGCAAAGCGCAAAATTTTATCTTCAACGTCTGCGGGAATGGAGGTGTCATCACTATCCTGTACGTCTCTGCCGTAAATGGCAAAAGCAGGCAGGCCGCGCTGGGCATGTGCGGCCATCGCTGAAGCGAGGTACACCGCGCCGGGGCGCTCGGTGCCGTTAAAACCCCAAATGGCCTTGATGGTCATGGGATCGAGGTCGATTGTTTCGGTGCCGTAACACCAGCAGGGTGAAACCGTTAAGGTCGCGGTGACATTTTCTGCGGCGAATTTATCCGCGCAAGCAGCCGCTTCTGCCACACCGCCGATGGTGGTGTCGGCAATGACGCATTCCACGGGCAGCCCGTTACTGTAACGCAACTTGGATGAAATGAGCGCGGCGGCTGCCTTCGCCATATTCATCGTCCGTTCTTCTAGGCTTTCGCGAACACCATTGCGTCTGCCGTCAATCGTCGGACGGATGCCGATCTTGGGCATGCGGCCGATCAAGCGGTTCGTGGGTTCGTTCATTTTGTGTGACATGTTGACCTCCTGTTTGTGTGCGTAATTTTGACATAATGCAAAAAAAATCTAGATGTCTTAATTTTAATCTGTTCAAAAAATATAAACATGGATTATTTGTAATGAAATATGTAAAATTAAAGTATGCATGAAAACAAGATGACAAATGTTGATAAATCCAGTATGAAAAATTTGTCAAATGGCATGGACTCTCAAATCCAGGGCTTTTTTCGCGATGACAACAATATTGTCCGCTCCAGATTTTTGACGCGCGGTGTCAACGCGCTCAACCTGGAAATTCTCGATCACGGTTATTTTTACGGTGACGAAAACTGGAATCAGTTCGGCATCCTGAGCCCTTTTGCCAGACTGTATTTTATGGCGAAAGACTATGGATGGATCGAGACCGAGCATTCTTCTATCGATTTGAAACCGGGCCAGATGTACATTATTCCTCCCTTTGTCAAAGTGAATCTGCGCACCAATCATCGTCTGGAGAAATTTTATGTGCATGTCAACTGTCATTACGGTGGCCTGGACTTACTTGAGGGGATGAAGGACTGTGCCGTTTTGCCCTTGGAAAATACGGAGTTGGAGCGCTTGCTTGCTTATTATGAGGGCCAGACACTGCAGGATCTCTTGTTTTTCAAAAGTGAAATATACAAAATCGTAGGGCAATTTGTTCAGGCCTTCTGGCCCAATCTCCATGAGCGGCTGCGTGTGGCTGAGAAATACAAACATGTGCACGCCTATATCAACCAGCATTTAAAATTCAATTTAAATTACAAGCAGGTCGCGCTGGATTGCGGACAGTCACCGGATGTGCTGCGCCAACATTATGTACAAGAAACCGGCGTCACTCTGGCCAGATATATTCAAGGTTTGATTTTGCAGAAGGCCGCACTTGAATTATTGAATTCAACCGCTAGTATTAAGGAGATTGCAGCCGGATTAGGTTTCAATGACGAATTTTATTTTTCGCGTTTTTTCAAAAAACGGATGCAGTACAGCCCGCGCGAATATCGACGCATCAATGGTTATCTCGGAGGAAGTACACATGGTTAAACATCGCGTCAGAACTTTTTTAAAAGCCCAGGCTCTGGATGCTGAACGAATAGATTTTTCCAGGGAGACCGCGCTGTTTCTGGGGAATCTACGTCAAGGACTTGAAAAAGACCATGTCTCCATGCATATGTTTCCGTCGTTTATCGAGGTCGGCCGCAAGATTCCGCCGGGAGAGACGGTCATTGTCATGGATGCGGGGGGAACGAATCTCCGTGTGGCCGCGTTGACTTTCAATGACAGACTGGAAGCCATCGTGGAACATTTTTCCGTTTACCCCATGCCCGGCACCCGGGGAGCCGTGTCGAAGCAGGTGTTTTTTGATACTTTGGTCAAGTACCTCGAACCGGTGCTGCCATTCAGCCGAAAAATCGGCTTGTGCTTTTCTTTTGCCACTGAGATGTATCCGGACCGTGATGGACGCCCCCTGGCGTTCAGTAAGGAAGTTCTGCTTCCGGAAGTAGAGGGTGAACTGATCGGCGCCAACTTGAAACTTGCTTTGAAAGCGCACGGTTATAACGACGAGATCGGTGTGGTTTTACTCAACGATACGGTCGCAGCCCTGCTGGGGGGCATGGGTCAGGTCGGTCAGCGCGAGATTTCGTCCTTTGTCGGATTTATTTTGGGAACGGGGACAAACACCGCCTATGTTGAGAAAAATAGCCGCATCAAGAAAGTAAGTGGTTTAGACCCCGACAAATCCATGATCATGAACACGGAATCCGGGACTTATCCGATCGTGAACCGCAGCCCCGTTGATGAACGTATTGATGCGAAAACCCAAATTCCGGGTGATCACCTCTTCGAAAAACTCTTGTCGGGACGTTACAAAGGGACACAGCTTTACCACACCTTGATTGAAGCCGTCCGTGCGGGGCTCTTTTCGGCTGGCTTCGCTGCAGCGTTGCAGCAGGTGAGCGATCTGGAAGCGAAGGAAATCAGCCGCTTTCTTAAGCAGGCTCACGGTGACGGACTCTTGGCCGGATTTTGCCAAAATGAGGTGGATCGCGAAACGCTCTACCATCTGATCGACAATTTGGAAGAAAGAGCGGCGCGTCTGGTCATCGTGAATTTCGCGGCTATTTTGGAACAACTCGGTGCGGGAAAGAATCCTCTGGCGCCCGTTGCCATCACGGTAGACGGAAGCACTTATTTTAAATCACCACTGTTGAAATCAAAAGTTGAGTATTATGTCATGGATTATCTGGAAAAGGAATTGGGCTTATATATTGAGCTGATTCCCTCAGACAATTCCAATCTGGTCGGAGCGGCCATCGCTGCGCTGACGAATTTGTAATCACAAGAAACCTGGAGGCTCAATGGGATTTTTAGGCTTATCAAAAAAAAGAAGTGATGGCGACCTGGTCAACGGCGGCGATCCGATGATGCACATCATGCCCTATATCATGCGTGGCCGAAACGAATCAGCTGTTTATTATCAAATGAGCGTGCCGGTGGAAAACATACAGAAGTACATTCTTGAAAAGCGTAAACAAGGGCAGAGGCTGACCCTTTTTAATGTGGTGGTGGCGGCTATGCTGCGGACCATCAATGAACGGCCCAATGTCAACCGTTTTGTGGCGGGCAGGCGCCTTTACCAGCACAAGGATTTTGAAGTGCTTTACGTCGTCAAACAGCAAATGACGGATGACGGGGTCGAGTCAGTCGCCAAAGTCAAATTAAAAAAAGGCGACACCATCTTTGACGTCAAAGAAAACATGGACCGGCACATTAAATCCCTTAAAGCAGGCGAGCTCAAGGGTGATGATAAATTGGTCAGACACCTGGCCCATTATCCCCGCTGGAGTCTGCGCATGATTTACCGCAGCCTCATGTGGCTGGATTTCAACGGTATGATGCCTAAATCGTTGATCGACATGCTGCCTTTTTACTCGACCGTTTTCATCTCGCATTTGGGCACCTTGGGCTCGAACGCGCTTTTTCATCATCTTTACGAGTTCGGTACGAATTCTATCTTCGTGACCATTGGCCGTGCCTATGAAAAACCTTTCAAAGGCCTTAACGGGGAAGTGGAATGGAAAAGAGTCATCGATTTGGACTTCACGATCGATGAACGAATCTGCGATGGCTTCTATCTGGTCAAAGCGCTGCGCCTGTTTGAGACTTTCCTTGACGATCCCTGGTCCCTGGAAACAGGTTTCGAAAACAAAGACACAAGCCCCGGAACAAAAGCTGAAGCGCCCGAAACGTGAGTGAACTTAATCCTGCTCTGACTTAAGAAGCTGATTGAAATCCTCTTGAAATAAAGAAACCGGCGGGGGGTACCACCGGCATCAAAAGGAGGGGGTTATGAAGTAAGGGTGTTCCGCCATGGAACTATCTTAGTTTAGCAAGAATTTGCATTACCACAATGATGAAAATGTTAAGAAAATATGAATATTTTCATGGAATTTCTTTAAAAATACTTAGAAAATATTTGATGTCGGCAAAACAAGAGCCAAAATCACGCAATTTTTCCACTTTAAAATAATCTTTTGTAAATTCAGTTCAAGTATACTTTCTTCTCTGAGAAAACCCGGACAGAATTGAATTTTTGGAATCGCAGCAAAGTCTGCGTCAGATTCGCTGCCCTCCAAGCCATCTATCACAGCTCAGATGGAGTAAAGTTCCGGAAAAGGGTAGAATGGTGGGTAAGAAATTTACGCAGTGCAACTCTGTGAAATATTAATGACCGCCAATCGCGGTCGGATAGGAAAACATGCAGCTCGAAGGGACTTTATACCACGGAAACAGGCCGGGTGCCAGACACAGTGCCAGCGACAACGACGCAAGTCATCCATTCAACAAACAAATGGAAAATTGTCTGCTGGAAATCTGCAGGACGATCGCAGTGCCGATTCCGTTGTGGATGAAAAAAAATACACGTGAGTTAGGGGCTTTCCACCAGACCGTTTTCACCCCGGATCAGTTTCTTGAACCCGTGCATTTTGACCGCTTTGTGCTGCGTCTGCTTTGATGATGGATCATTCAACTTTTGTACCCACCCCGGGCCCTCACGATTTTAAAGCTCTGCTTGAATTGATGCGATTTCTCCGCTCGCCTGCCGGCTGTCCCTGGGACAGGAAACAGACCTTGTCCGGCTTACAGAAATATTTACTGGAAGAAAGCTACGAAGCGGTCTCCGCCTTTCAAGCCGGCGACATGGCTGCGCTGCGTGAAGAACTGGGCGATGTGCTCCTGCAAGTGGTGTTTCAGAGCCAGGTTTCTTCTGAGAGCGGAGGTTTTTCGATCCATGATGTGATCGATACCCTTGTTAACAAACTGCTGTCGCGCCACAGTCACCTCTTCGGCGACGACACCGCGCTCAGTCCAGAAGATGTAAAAAAACTGTGGGATATCAATAAAGCTAAAGAAAAAAGTGAAAACAAAGCCAAGAGTGGACTGTTGGCTGAAGTCAAGCAGGACCAGAGCCCCCTGCATGTCGCCTGGGCTTTGCAGGCTGAAGCCGCCAAACACGGTTTCGACTGGCCGGATCATCAAGGTCCTGCAGAAAAAGTTCTTGAAGAACTCGCTGAATTGCGTGAGGCCGGCACACCAACTGAGTCCTTGCCTCAAGAGTCACCTGCCTTGAGAATGGCCGTCTTTGAAGAAGCGGGGGATCTGCTGTTCGCGGTGGTAAACTTGCTGCGAAAAATGGATATTGAACCCGAAACGGCTCTGGCTTTTGCCAATGTGAAGTTTTCCGGACGATTCATGGCGATGGAGAGCCTGGCTGAAGAACGCGGCCTTGATTTTCGCGAACTGAAGCTCGCCCAACAAGATCAACTGTGGGACGAAGTGAAAAAACAAGGCTTGTAGTAAATACTGAGCCAGTGTTCGGAACCATCATTTCCGAACGCGGCCATGCTCCGAAAAAGCAGGTAAGTCACATATGGACGGTGAAGTGAACCCCCGCATCCGTGAATTTTTTAAAGACCACAGCCGTGAGTTGGAATTGTTTCTAGCCATGCAAAAGCGCGTTCGCACGGATTTGGGTGAGCTCGATATAAAGGTCCAAAAAACACAAATAAGCTTTGTCAGGAAACGCAATTGCGTTTTGTTCTGGCTGCCGCCGCGTAAAATCAAGGGCAGACCTGAGCACTACCTCATCGTTAGTTTTGTGCTGCCCGAGCGCCTCGCATCCGGACGCATCGTGGAGTCGGTCGAGCCATATCCGCAGCATTGGATGCACCACCTCATCCTGGAGAACGAAACAGAAATTGATGGCGAGCTGATGGGCTGGCTGGAGGAGGCTTGTCATTTTGCCGGGCGATAGCTTAGACCGCTATTTCTTCCGCACCGGGTGACGGATGACGGTTTTCCACTTGCTCGCCTCGATCTTGCGTATATCCGTGAGATAAATTTCATGATGCAGACGTGCATCTGAAAAATCCGCCTCCAGACCTTGCTGATCCATGAATTCATGCATCAAGGCCACAGAAGCCGGCTCTTGATCGAAATGGCCGAGGTGCATCATTTGGACGCATAGCCCCTCCGTGATGGTCGTGAATTCAGCTTTCGAACAATCCAGCTTTTTTTTACGAGCGGCTTCCGCGACGGCCCAGTCAAAGTCCCCGGGCAAAACAAAGTCCGGCAAACGAATCGCTGAAATCCAGCTGAGGGCGTCTTTCCTGCTGTAATCCATGCCCGCATGACCCTCCTGCCACCAAAAACCTTCCAGTGGCGGAACCACGTACTCAAAAAATCCCTTGATGACGTACTCGCTTTTATAACTCATCTTCAACGTATAGGCCATTGCGTAAAGGACAGCAAGTGCTTCCGCGTAAGCTCCCTGTTTCGCGTTTGGATCGCCTTTGCCCTTGACAGCGATGAAATTCATAGCCGGGACATCAATGATTTCGGGCTTGTTTTTCGGCAGATAAAATGCTTTGAATTCTCTTTTAAAGTCAAAGGCCATTGTGCTGATCTCCCAAATCGTCCGTTGTTTCGTTGATTGGACGAAACGAGTCACCGTGACATATTTATTACTAGTATCGTATCATAGCGTGGTGGTGAATACATGAACGTACAAACTCAAGCAATCAAGAGTGAGGGGAACAATGAGATTAGATAAGTTTTTGAAATTATCCAGAATCATCAAACGGCGAACGGTGGCCAACGATGTCTGCGCGCAGGGGCGTGTGAATGTCAACGAGAAAATCGCCAAGCCGGCTACCGATGTTAAAATCGGAGATGTGCTTGAAATTCGCTTTGGAACCGGACCGGTGCGTTTGCGCGTGCTCTCGGTGGCCGAGCTGGTGCGGAAAAATGAGGCGGCGAAAATGTACGAAATATTGGAACGTCCCAAAACTCAGACCGAGATAAGCTTGGACTGAGCGGCCTGCTTCAGCCGCTATGGTTCAAAACCAGATTGTTAAATTTTTGTGTGCAGGCTTTTCGCTTGTTTATGTCTGTGGATTTCTGTTACTATTAAAGCGATAATTTTGCGTCAGATGAGGAGAACGGATGTGGCCCCTAAAACAAAAAAAGCCGGAGTGATTGACCAGAGAAACGCGCGTCAAGCTTTGGCTAAAAAATCACAGAAAACACTTTTGCCCAAGGTATTGATCTTGCTGGTGCTTGTTTTCGCTGTGATTTCTTTTGTTTACTATTTGAACCAGGAAAAAGAGTACCAGCGCCAACAGCTCCTGAATGAGCAATATACCGAGACCCTGGCCTCATTGGAAGAAGAGAACGCCAGATTGGATGAAGCTAAACAGAACATCGATTCGGACGAAAATGTCATAAAAATCGCACATGAGCAAGGCATGATACGTGAAGGGGAAATCATCTTCGAGGATTCGAACGGCAATTAGTCACTCAAGGAACTTGACGAAGTTGCGTAAACATTATACATTATTAATGTTTAATATATAAACAAAAGCATTTGGCTTTGAAAGGAAATAGAAAAATGAGTGAAGTAACATTGACTAAAGACAATTTTAATGAAGTAATCGAGAATTCCAAATTACCCGTATTGGTGGACTTCTGGGCCCCCTGGTGCGGTCCATGCAAGATGCTGGGACCTGTTGTCAGCGGCTTGGCCGAAAAAACCGCCGGTAAAGCGGTAATTGCCAAACTGAACATCGACGATGAACCGGATCTGGCGGCTAAGTTCCGTGTCATGAGCATCCCGACTTTGATGGTCTTTAAAGACGGTCAAGTGGTTGGTAAAACAGTCGGCGTGCAACCCGAAAAAGAACTGCTGAAATTGCTGGGCCTTTAAGTAAGCGCCTGATCAATTCAATTACCTCATTCGTGCTTTGGCCGGGTGAGGTTTTTTATGTCAACTTTCCATTTGAATTTTGCCATTCCTGCCATTTAAGGCTAATCTATTGGGGTAGCAAACAAAGGTAGGTAGACATATGAGCGAATTATTATCCAATCAGGACTATACGCTGCTGATCAGTATTGTCAAAGAGTCCCATGCATCCAAAGTCATAAAAGCAGCACAGCTTGAGGGAGCTCACGGCGCAACCATCCTCCTGGGAAAAGGCGTCTTATCGCAAGCTCAGGCCAGCCTTTTCGGAAAGCCGTTTGAAACAGGACGGCAGATCATTTTTTTAGCGGTCAGAAACGACCGCAAGAAGAAAATCATGCAGCGAATTTACGACCAGAGTGGTTTGAAGACCGAAGCGCATGGTCTTGTTTTTGAGTTGCCGCTTATCGCAGCGGCCGGGATTGCCCCCATCAACCTATCGGACAGCGGTACCGACACGTTGGGAGGGTAAGCGATGATATTTCTGCATAAGCTGAAAGAAAACATCCTGGCTGTGGCACCGATTATTTTGATTGTTTTGATTTTGCATTGGACTATCGCGCCTCTCAGCACCGTCATGTTGGGCGGTTATTTTTTGGGTGGTCTGCTCCTGATTTTAGGTTTGACCGTATTTCTTTTGGGAGCGGATGTCGGAATCCTTCCCATGGGCGAGTTGATCGGCGCGAACCTCAGCACGAAACAAGGCTTTCCTGTGCTCTTGATCTATGGCGCGGTCATTGGCTTTTCGATCACGATGGCTGAACCGGATTTACAAGTAATGGCCAAACAAGTCGCCTCCGTCAACCCTGAAATTGGCCAGCAGCTGCTTGTTACGGCAGTCGCCGTAGGCGCAGGACTCTTTGTGGTTTTTGGCTTGATGCGCATCGTCATGGGTTTTTCTCTGAAAGTACTTTTACTTCTGTCGTATGCACTGATTTTTCTGCTCGCCCAATTCACCTCGCCCTATTTTATACCGATGGGTTTCGATTCCGGGGGAGTGACCACCGGCCCGATGACGGTACCTTTCATCATGGCCCTGGGTGTAGGTGTGGCTTCAGTCAGAAGTTCCGGTGACCACAAGGGGAATTCTCCCGACAGTTTCGGGCTCGTCTCTCTCATGTCCATCGGACCAATCGTCGCGGTCATGATTTTAGGCGTAATTTTTAAAAGAGATCTTTCTCAGGCGACTTTGCCCACAGACGGAGTATACAATCCTGTAAATTTCAGTGAGTTGGCTCAAGCCTACGCCACTCAAATTCCGCACACGCTGGGTGAGATCGCGCTGGCCATGATTCCGCTGGCCCTGCTGTTTTTTGTTTTTCAGTTATTTTATATAAAATTGCCGTGGCAAAAGTTCGCCCGCATTCTCATCGGCTTGCTCTACACCTACGTAGGTTTGGTGGTGTTTTTGCTTGGTGCGATCATGGGTTTTTCGCCGGTGGGGGCCTATTTAGGTGCCAGCATCGCGAGCTCGGGATTTCTCTGGTGGCTCATTCCGCTCGGTGCGGTTTTAGGCTTCAGTATCGTATTCGCTGAGCCGGCCGTATGGGTTTTGACTCAAGAGGTGGAAGATGTTTCGGCCGGCCGTATCGCCAAAAAAACCATGATGCTGGCGCTTGCCTCCGCTGTGTCAGTCGCGGTCGCTTTGGGTTTTTTAAGGTCCATTCTGGGTTTCAGCATCTGGTACTACTTGCTGCCCGGCTATGCTTTGGCTTTTTTATTAATGCCCTTCACACCTAATCCGTTCAGCGGCATCGCTTTCGATTCAGGTGGCGTCGCGTCAGGAGTTATGGCGTCTACTTTTATTTTGCCATTTACTTTTGGTATCTGCAGCAGCGTGGGGGGGAACATTTTGAGTGATGCTTTCGGTACCGTGGCCATGATTGCTTTGGCACCGCTCATCGCCATCCAAGGGGTCGGATTATTGTACCAGCGCAAAGAACGCCAGAGCGATTTGGCGGAAGCTGCCCTGGCTGAGTATGAAGACGATGTGCTCGAAGACGATGTGCTTGAGGATGTCGAAACAACGGAAAGTGCAGCTGGAGCCGCTGTACAGGTGGAAGATAAGCCTGCGCCTGAGGACAGAGCTGAGGATGATCTGACCGCAGCGGGGCCGTCTGCAGAAGAACGATCAGCTGAAGGGCCTGCAAAGGCTGAGCATGCGGACGATAAACTTCAAGAGGAAGGGCTGCTGACCAATTTGTCAGAGTATCTAGATACGGATAGTGAAACAACTGCAGAAACTGAAGTTGAAATCGTGGCATCAACGGCAGAACAAATATCCATACCTGGTGCGGAAACAGTGGAGGGAAATGCACATGACTAACAAGGAAGACCAATGCTATTTACAGCTCGTGATTGTCAACAAGGGTAAATCCGCACAGCTGATCAGCCGTGTCAGACAATGTCACTGTCCCGGAAATATAACGATTCCGGCCAGAGGAACTGCGCATTCCGATGTGCTCGACTTGCTGGGATTGGAGAAACGTGAAAAGGAGATCATGCTTTCTTTTGTGCGTGAAGAAGATGCCTTTACCAGTCTGCAGTCAATTCGCCGGACTTTAAACCTGGACCGGCCGGGACACGGGATCGCTTTTCAATGTCCGATCGGTCTTAAGCTGGGGCTCAAGTCACTTTTCGGGCATTGCGATGTGCTCTTGCAAGAGACAGACTCGAAAAATCCGGTGAGCGAGTGGCCGGAGTGGAGTGAGGAAGAGTTGAAGGAAGGTATCATCGAGGACAATCATCGTCTCCTATTCATCGTCGTCCCGCAAGGCCACGCAGATGATCTGGTTGAAAAAGCGCGCACGGCCGGTGCTGTCGGAGGGACGATTTTGCATGGCAAAGGTTTCGGCGTGCACGATGCTTCTCTTTTGTTCGGTATTCAGATCGAACCGGAAAAAGAAGTGCTGCTGCTCCTGGTACGTCAAGCCGTTTGTGAAAAAATCGTGCGGACGCTGGTCGAAAAAGGCCGCTTGTCCGAGCCCGGCCGCGGGGTTTGTTTTGTGCTGCCTGTGGAACGTGTCACAGGATTATCACGCAGGCTGCCTCAGCCGGATGAAAGCGGCAGTCTGTTTGAGTAAAGTCGCCTGTGCTAAAATGTTCTGCAGTAAGTACCCAACTTGAGGAGGACTTGTAATGGAATCAGGATTTTCCAATGAGCATAAAGACAGTGATTTGACCCGCTATTTTGGCGAAGCGGTCTTCAACGACCGCATGATGAGAACGAGACTTTCCACACAAACCTATCGTTCCCTCAAATCGACCATTGAAGCAGGGACTCCTCTGAACAAAGACATCGCGGCCGAAGTAGCGGTGGCCATGAAACAGTGGGCCATCGAAAAAGGCGCGACGCACTTTACCCACTGGTTCCTGCCGATGACGGGCCAAACCGCCGAAAAACACGACGCGTTTTTAGACACCTTACGGGATGGTCAGATCATATTGAATTTTTCTGCCAAAGCGCTCATCAAAGGTGAACCTGACGCTTCTTCCTTTCCTTCGGGCGGGCTGCGTGAAACGGCCGCCGCCAGAGGTTATACCGCCTGGGACTGCACCTCTCCGGCTTTTGTAAAAGAAGGAACGCTCTATATACCAACCGCGTTTTACTCATACACCGGTGAAGTATTGGACAAGAAAGCCCCCTTACTGCGCTCAAACCAAGCTCTTTCAAGGCAGGGCATGCGCCTGTTGAAGGCTCTGGGGAATCATCACTCCAAAATGATTGTCAGCACGATCGGACCTGAACAGGAATACTTCCTGGTCGACAAAGAACCCTACGAAAAACGACCGGATTTACTGAATTGCGGACGAACCCTTTTCGGCGCCAGACCTCCCCGCGGTGTCGAACTTTCCGATCACTATTACGGGGCCATCAACCCACGTGTGCTCGCCTTTATGCAAGAGCTTGACGAAACGCTCTGGCATCTGGGAATCACCGCTAAAACCAGACACAACGAAGTTGCGCCGACGCAGCATGAATTGGCCATAATATTTGATCCCAGTTCAGTGGCCGTTGACCACAACATGCTGGTCATGGAAATGATGAAGAAGATTGCCGAGCGACATGGGATGGCTTGCCTTTTGCATGAAAAACCCTACGCGGGCATCAATGGATCAGGAAAACACATCAACTGGTCCATCGCGACCGACGACGGTGAAAATCTTCTGGACCCGGGCCGCAATCCCTGCGGCAATACCCAGTTTCTGCTGTTCCTGGCTGCGGTCATCGCTGCGGTCGACCGTTATGGCGACTATTTGACCTTGTCTGTGGCTACCGCTTCCAATGAACACCGCCTGGGTTCACACGAGGCGCCACCGGCAATTTTATCTGTGGCCATCGGCGCAGAGCTGCAAGGTATATTGGACAGCATAAAAAACGGCCAGGTTTATTCGTCTCCGGATCGCACTTGCACCAATTTGGGTGTCGATTCGATGTCAGTGTCTACCGTTGATACGACCGACCGCAATCGGACTTCACCGTTTGCCTTTACAGGGAATCGTTTTGAATTCCGCATGTGTGGATCCTCCCTGAATATTGCGGGTCCTTGTTTTATTCTCAACACCATCATCGCTAAAACACTGGGTGAACTGGCCGATCAGCTTGAAGGCTGTGAAGACCTCGAAAAGACCTCACTCGAACTGATTCGTCAGATTATGGAAGAACACGATCGTGTTCTTTATATGGGCGACAACTATTCCGAAAGCTGGCCGGAAGAGGCTAAACGGAGGGGCCTTTCGGTGGTCGCCGATGCCGTGGAAGCCATCTTGCACATGAAGGATCCCGAATTTATTGACCTTTTTGCCGAAGAAGGCGTACTCAGTCCATTGGAATCCGTGTCCCGCTGTGACATCCTGCTTGAAAACTACGCCGCGGTGGTGGGTATCGAATGCCGCACTGCTCTGGACATGTTTACTCGCCAAATCAGACCCGCCGTCATGGCTTATACCCATGCTCTGGCGACGGGTATTGCCTCATCAGAGCGTATCGGCATAGAACAAAAAGCAGCCAAGGATCTCCTCTCTGATTTGACCCATAAACTACAAACGCTGGCGAGTGCATACGAGGCTCTCCACCAGCGCTATTTGGAAGCAGAGCAGCTGAAAGACCCGGCTATGAAGGCTCAAAATTTTCATGATATCGTCTTCGCGGAACTGCAGAACTTGCGCGCCGTGGTTGATGAGTGCGAAGTCCTGATTCCCGCTTCGGACTGGCCTTTGCCGTCTTATGCTGAATTGTTGAGAAGGAAATGATTCAATGAACACGGTTTTACAGCTCGGCTTTTATCTGCTCCTTTCGTATCTTGGTGAACAAGTAGCGCAGCGCCTTCCTTTTCCATTTCCCGGTTCAGTGGTGGCCATGATTTTTCTGTTTGTATTGCTGAGCTTTAAATTGCTCAAGCTCGAGCAGCTGGAGCAAAGCAGCAGTTTCCTGCTGGCTAATATGGGATTGTTCATTGTACCCGCGGCTGTTGGCCTTCTTGAAAGTGTCGGCTTGGTTTCGAATCAGCTTTGGGGCTTTCTGGCCGTGGTCTTTTTGACCACGATCATCACCATGCTGATCACCATGCTGGTGACCCATTTTTTAATCAAACTCAAGGGGAGGAAAGAAGCTGTATGAGTACTGACACGGTGTTGTTTGGCCTCTTCCTGACGGTGCTTTGCTTTGGCCTGGCTCAGATGGTCCAAAAAAGAAGCAAGAACGTTTTGGCAAATCCCATTATTCTGTCGGTTACAATGATCATCATCGTTCTTCTGCTTTTCAACATACCCCTGGAGAATTATCGCAAAGGGGCCGACCTTATCACGATATTTCTGGCTCCGGCGACCGCAGCCCTGTCCATCAACATTTATAAGCAGCGCAAACTTTTAATGGAAAATTTGCTGCCGGTATTGGGCGGGACCATGGTGGGTTCGCTCACGGCCGTTCTTTCAACAAAATATCTGAGCCGGCTTTTCGGTTTGAGTGAAAAGCTGATGCTCTCACTTTTACCGAAATCGACCACGACGGCCATCGCGGCGCCTTTGTCGGAATCGTACCATGGTGAAGTGTCTATTACCATTTTGGCCGTGATGCTGGCCGGCATCATTGGTGTGGTTTTGGGGCCGGTGATAATTAAATTGCTTCGTGTCAACCCGGTCGAAGCAGGTTTGGGTATGGGTACCGCATCGCATGTTTTAGGGACCACAAAGGCTGTGGAATTGGGCGAAGTCGAAGCAGCCATGAGCGGGCTCGCCATCGCGCTGGCAGGAATATTTACTATAATATGGATGGCTTTGCTGCTCTGATTGATGATGAGATAACAATAAGACGTCATCATAAATAAGAGCTGTTTTGAGAGTGTGATATTATGTTTGACTTAGCTGCAGAAGCCTTGACCCGACTGGACAATTTCCCTTGGGATGTGAGAGCAGTCGCGGTTTTACGTGCACTGAAAAATGCCGGTCACGAAGCCTATTTTGTCGGTGGTGTAGTCAGGGATGTCATTCTGGGGCAGACCGTTAATGACTATGACGTGGCCACGGCCGCCCATCCGGGTGAAATCGCAGCCATATTTCCGCCGGAAAAACTCATTGAGACAGGTGTCAAACATGGCACCTATACGGTCATCAGCAATGGACTGGTCGTTGAATTGACCAGCTATCGCATCGATGGAGAGTACATCGACGGAAGACGACCGGATCGCGTTGATTTCACCAGAGCGCTTGATGAGGATCTGTCCAGACGTGATTTTACCATCAACGCCATGGCTTATTCGCCATTAATGACTAAAATGCGCTTCGTGGATCAACATGAGGGTTTGGCTGACATCGCAGCCAAGCTGATCAGAGCAGTTGGTAATCCGTACAAGCGCTTCAGCGAGGATGCACTGCGCATTTTGAGGGCCTTACGGCTGGCCGCTGAATTGGACTTCGCTTTGGAAAGTGAAACAGCTCAATGCTGTAATGAATTGGCGGCTCAGCTGCGCGGTTTGGCTGCCGAGCGAATCACCAAAGAACTATGGCGCTTCTTGATGGCTGAAAAAGTCGAAGCGTTGTTTTTATTGTGTCCTAAGGTGTGGCGCGAAGTCGTGCCGGATCTGGCTGAATATTCTGACGAAAAATTCGCTGAGCAGGTCAGGGGATTGGACCGTCTTTTACCTGCGGCCATATTGCGTCTTGTTTGGCTCTTACGAGGTACGGATGCGCACGCCATCGAATTATTAAGGCTCAGCCGCAGGCAGCAAGATGACTTCAAAGCATTGCGTAGTCATTGCGAGCAGGGTATCCGTTCGGAGTTGTCAGCCAAGAAAGCCTTGGGGGCTTTGGGCTGGGCCCTGTTCACCAATCTTATCTCGTATCTGAAATTAGCCGACCCGTCAGCTGAAGCTGAATACATGCTTTTATATGACAAGGCCAAAATTTGGCGGGATGAGGGCATTTGTTTGAGCCGCTTCCAGCTAGCCGTCAGCGGACGCGATCTCATGAACTTGGATATCCAAATCGGACCGGAGCTGGGCCGCCTTCTGGATCTGCTGCTCGACGAGGTGATGAGCGGAACTTTAGAAAACAAAGCCCCGGCGTTGATGGCCAGGGCTGATGTTTTGGTAAATTTGAAAGAAATAGAATTTAAAACAGATTAGGCTTTGGACTTGTCCTGAATGTATTCATGAATCGCTTCAGCGGAGGCTTTACCTGCACCCATGGCCAGAATGACCGTCGCAGCTCCTGTAACCGCGTCTCCCCCGGCGAAAACACCTTCACGAGAGGTCGCGCCGCTGTCTTTAGCCACGATACAGCCCCATTTGTTGGTTTCCAGACCTTTGGTCGTATTTTTAATCAGTGGATTGGGGCTGGTCCCGATCGACATGATGACCGTGTCAACATCCAGGACAAAATTAGATCCGTCCACAGCGATCGGACGACGTCTGCCGGATGCATCAGGTTCGCCGAGTTCCATTTTAATGCACTCCATACCGATAACCTGGCCTTTGTCATCGCCAATGATGCGTACCGGGGTGGTCAAATTGTGAAAAATGATCTCTTCTTCCTGGGCGTGATGGACTTCCTCGATTCTGGCCGGCATTTCATCAAAGCTGCGGCGATAGACGATATAAACTTTTTCCGCGCCTAAACGTTTGGCTGTACGAGCCGCGTCCATGGCCACGTTTCCACCACCGACTACGGCGACTTGCCTGGATTTTCGAATGGGCGTGTGATATTGAACGTCATAGGCCTTCATCAGGTTTGAACGCGTCAAATACTCATTGGCGGAATAAACACCGATCAGAGATTCCCCGGGTATGCCCATAAAAGAGGGAAGGCCGGCACCTGAGCCGATGAACACGGCTTCGAATTTCTCATCCTTCATCAATTCGTCGATTGAAAGAATTCGTCCGATGACCATGTCGCGCTGGATTTTTACGCCCAGGGCTTCGAGTTTGTCGATTTCTTTTTTAACAATGGCTTTGGGTAAACGGAATTCAGGAATTCCGTACACCAGAACACCTCCGGCGATGTGGAAGGCTTCGAATATGGTAACTTCATATCCGTGTTTGGCAAGATCAGCTGCGCAAGTAAGGCCTGCGGGTCCTGAGCCGATGACAGCGACTTTGTGACCGTTTGATGGGACAGGTACGATCACTTCTTCGATGTTTTCACGGTGCCAGTCCGCGACAAAACGTTCCAAGCGGCCGATTCCGACCGGTTCATGCTTGATGCCGCGCACGCATACCTCTTCGCACTGCGATTCTTGAGGGCAGACACGACCGCATACTGCAGGCAGAGCGTTGGTCTCTTGTATTTTTTGATAAGCGGCCTCAAATTCACCTTCAGCCACCCGCTGAATAAATTCAGGGATCTTGACACGCACCGGACAGCCCTTGACGCAAGGCTGATGCTTGCAGTCCAAACAACGTTTGGCCTCGTTGATGGCCATTTCAGGGGTATATCCCGTGGCGACCTCAGCGAAGTTCTGGTTTCTGATCAAGGGGTCTTGCACCGGCATGTCAGTTTTTTCGACTTGCATATTTCTTTGCATCTTACTGCTCCTTTTTAAGACCGATTCGGCAGGCGTGGTCATCTTCTTTTTTCTCTTCCGCTTTGTAGAATGAATTCCGCAAGCTCAACTCATCAAAATCAACCTCATGGCCGTCGAATTCCGGCCCGTCGACGCACGCGAATTTGATTTCGTCGTTGATACGTACGCGGCAGCCGCCGCACATGCCTGTGCCGTCGATCATGATCGGATTAAGTGAGACAAGCGTTTTAATGCCGTATTCTTTGGTTAGCTTAGAGACGAATTTCATCATAACAACGGGGCCGATGGCGATGACCAGATCGTAATCCTTGCCGCTTTCGATGAGGGCCTTCAGTTTGTCGGTGACAAAACCTTTTTCACCATAGCTGCCATCGTCGGTTGTCAGGTAGAGGTTGTCACAAACCGCGCGCATTTCATCCTCGAGAATGACAATGTCTTTACTGCGAAATCCGGCGATAATGTCAACTTTAGCGCCAAGTGAGTGGAGCTGTTTGGCTGAAGGATAGGCAATGGCATTGCCGACGCCACCACCAACAACGCAGGCGTGTTTGTAGTCATCTAATTCGGAAGGCTTTCCCAGAGGACCGACGAAATCCAGGATGGCATCACCGGCTTCTTTGGCTCCCAAAGCTTTAGTTGCGTGGCCGACAGTCTGAAAAATAATGGTGACGGCTCCGGTTTCTGTGTTGGTGTCAGCGACAGTCAAGGGGACGCGTTCGCCAAATTCATCAACTCGAAAAATGATGAATTGACCGGCTTTCGCTTTCCGAGCAATCAACGGGGCTTCGATATCCATCCGTACAACCGCGTCGTTCAGCCTTTCTTTACTTAAAATCTTAAACATATTGGTTTCTCCTAATCGCTGTAAACTGTGATAAAATACGTACAAAATTATAGATCAAAATGAAATGAAATACAAAAATTTGATGGTCGATTCCTCACAATTTTGCTGTCGATCGATTGTCAGAATATGGAGCACAGCATGCAACAAATCCTTTTTGTCCTTAAAGCAATCATCTTGGGCATCGTTGAGGGGGTCACAGAATTTTTACCTGTCTCATCGACCGGGCATCTGATCATTTTTTCGAGATTTCTGGGCATGCCCGATGATGACTTCATGAAAATGTTTATGGTTGTCATCCAGCTGGGCGCGATATTGGCCGTATTATTTTTATTTTGGAAAAAACTCTGGGGAAAGATCAAGTTGTTTTTTCGTGGTGACAGCGAAGGCGTAAGTTTCGTCAAGGTATGGGTGCTTGGTTGTATCCCGGCTGCGGTGCTTGGTTTTCTGCTCAATGATTTGATCGACGAGTATCTTTTTTCGGTGACCACAGTAGCGGTTGCTCTGATTGCAGGTGCTTTAATGCTCCTTTTCTTTGAAGAAACCTGGGCCAAAAAAAGCAAGAAAAAGGATCTGAAAGAGATCACGACCAAAGACGCCCTGATTGTCGGTGTTTGGCAATGCGTATCCATGTGGCCGGGTTTTTCACGATCCGCGGCGACCATCATGGGCGGATGGAACAGAGGGATGACCACTACTTTAGCCGCTGAATATTCCTTTTTCCTCGCCATTCCGGTGATGTTCGGTGCTTCGGGTCTGAAACTGGCGAAATTTGACTTCGCCGGCGTGCAAGTCTATCAGTACTTTGCTCTGATTGCCGGCTTTTTGGTCGCCTTTGTTACCGCCATGTTGGTGGTGAAAGCCTTTCTGGTTTTTCTGCGGACCAAGCCTCTCAAAACTTTCGCCTATTATCGTATCGCTTTGGCTGCCGTGTTGATTTTGCTGATGCTCTTTAATCTAATTTGATTTACAACATTTCAAGGGACAGATCAAATCCGGCTGCAGATGCGGCCGGATTTTTTTCGACGCGATTTGTAAACGAGTAACCTTTTGCCCGGCAAAATCGTATTCAAGTCGAAAGGATAAATTTGGTGCTGCGAGATGTGGAGAGAAAAAAATAAAACGATAAGCGCAATCCTACTGTCGTGTTGTATCTTGCTGACCTCATCATTTATGGGGTGCGCGGATGAAAATGCAGCCGCAAGCGAGGGACCTGAGCTGAAGGCAAGCGCAGCGAGTGAGGATGCAAGCAAAATTGCTCCTGCGGATACCGCTGACTTGTCGATGGATACCGTTTTAAGACATGCTTATGAGGATTTCGCGATAAAAGGCATGCACGGACTTCAAAATAATTTGAAAAATGACGAAAATCTCTTTTATTCTCCGCTGAGCCTTTATATCAGTTTAGCCGTGCTTGAAGCGGGGGCGGGCGGGGAGACAAAAACTCAGCTGAGCCGTGCTTTGTGGGGAGAGACTAAGCCTGACCTGCAAAGAGTGGATGAATTTTTGAAAACGCTGTCGGACGGAAGTCTGGAAACAGCTAATTCGCTCTGGCTTCAGCAGGATTTTGTTTTGAAAGAACAGTATTCAGAAACAATAAAAAAGCGTTTTGCCGCTGATCTGTATTCACGTGATTTTTCCGAAGCCGGTGCGCTGCTGCAGGAGATGCGGGCCTGGATCAAAAATAAAACACAGGGGCTGCTCGGCGATGATTTCACAATAAACATTTCTTCCCAAGATCGTTTTTACTTACTCAATGCGCTGTATTTTGAAAATGAATGGCTGCAGGAATTTGACAAAGAGCTCAGCAGAAAAGACCTGTTTTTGAACGCGTCCGGAAGGAAAAGCAGTGTGATGATGATGCAGCAAACTGCGACACAAAATGTGCTTCAGACAGACCGCTACACCATGGCGTCTCTCGATTTAGAAGCGGGTGGATTTGTCCGTTTTGCCCTGCCTGCTGAAGGTAATAGTCTTGCTGAAGTAATTCGTGTGGACACGTTTTATGCAGATTTGATGCAAAGCGTCTCCCGGGAAGAAAGCCGCTCCCGGAATCAGATTCAAGCCAGGCTTGAATGGAAAGTTCCGCGGACGGATACCCTGGTCGACTTGAATCTGGGTGAAGCGCTCCTTGCTTTGGGGCTGAGCAGTCTGTCAGGAAACGAGGCCGATTTTTCAGAAATGGCCGATATAAGCAAAAAAAATATCCAAGTGGCTTCCGCATTGCAGCAAGTTAGGGTTAAAATGAACGAGACGGGTGTGGAAGCCGCTGCTGTAACCGCTTTTACCATGGCAGGCGCCGTGCCGTTGCAGGAACCGCTTCCGACTGTACAGATGCACCTCAACCGGCCCTTTGCCTTCGCAATATTCAATGCGGACGCTGAAGTGGTCTTCTGTGGATTGATGAATGAAATTGACGACGGGACAAAAACGACACAAGCGCCTTCTGCCGCATTTACAGCTACTGGCTGAGATGCTTGCTGTCAACTCGTTTGATCCCATGAACTTTGAGGTGATTATCGAAAAATTCGGAAAAATGGTTTACCGCGTTGCGCTGGCCGACTTGAGGCAAGTAGAAGATGCTGAAGATTGTTACCAGGAAGTATTTTTAAGGTATGTGAAACAAGCGGAGCAGATTGAATCGGAAGAGCATTGTAAAGCATGGCTGCTGCGGGTCACCGTGAACTGTTGTCACGACTTGCGCAGATCACCGCATTTCAGCCGCAGAGCTGAGCTGACCGAAGAGCTGGAAGCGAGTTTAGGCGAAGAAGATCCAAGCTTCGAACAGCTTGCGTCAGATGAGGCTTTGCAGCAATTGTTGTCAAACCTCAGTCCGGAAGAGTCTCGTTGTATCCACTTATTTTACTTCGAGCAGCTCTCCATCAATGAAATCGCTGAATTGGGCGGAGAAAGCAAAGTCGCTGTGCGTGTCAGACTACACCGCGCCAGAAAGAAACTAAAGGATTATTGGCTATGAGCAAGTCATTCAACGAAATACAATTTAATCAGGACTTGAGCCGGCTGATGGAAGCACAACAACCTTCGCTGAGGCTGCAGCAGGCCGTGCTCGAAAAAATGCGAGCACAACAAGGCGCCGGCTCGGCCGTAGAAAGCCGGGAAAAAGTGCTGCCTTTCAAGTCGGATGACCAAGCGGCTGATTCGGTCAAGACGCATCGTTTCAATGGCTGGTCTCGTTTGGCTCAAGTTGCCGCGGTACTTGTTCTGCTCATGGCTGTATCTCTGATTTATCCACTGCTCAAGGGTAACTGGGGCGCCAGATCCATGGGCACCGCTCAAGAGACAAATATCTCTGGGATAGAAGAAACACGGGCAGCGGCAGCCCCTGAGCAAGCGACGATGGCAGAAAGCGCGGCTGACTCAGGCGTAATGGAGGCCAAAATGTTTGAAGCGACGATGGGTGCGGAGGATTCAACGCTTGCCGGGGACTCGGGTATGTCCATGGCGGGTACCGGTCAAGCAGCGGCAATCATGCCGAGTGTGGATCTCACGCTCTCGTTTGATGACTGCATACTGAACTTGAGCGATTTCCCTGAAGCCGCTAAACGTGTTCTTACAATCAGTAATTCGAACTCCGAGAAAAGCTATTTTGTCGGCTTGCCGCTGCGCATTGAAAAACTTGATGATGAAGGACTGTGGAAAAATCTTGATTTGAGTGAAGAAATCGCCTGGATTGCGATCGCTTATGAAATTCTGCCCGCTACATCTGACCGGCCGTCTGTTTATACTGAAACGATTGATTTTTCCCAGCTGCTGGATAAACCGCAGGCAGGCCAATATCGCGTCGTGAAAGACATCGAAGGCGAGGCGCTTTTTGCCGAATTTGTGATTATGAATTAGCTGTATTAGACCCAGATAATTATACTGATGTTTTTAAAAAGATCTTAAAAATCAATATTGACAAGACTTAAAGGCTGTGCGAAAATTCAGTCAAATTGATAAAGGCATTGAAGAGGAAAGTACTTTTCACCCGATACTCCAGAGAGGTTTCGCTTGCTGAAAGAAACTGTTTAGGGAAAAAAGGAAAATGGCCTCGGAGCCGCGGCTGCCAAGATGATTCAGGCAACGATGGGAACGCCCATTACAGCGTCAAGGTATGTTTGTACCTATGGAGGCTTTCACCGTGAGGTGCAAGTGAATTTGGGTGGTATCACGAAGCATTTGCTCTCGTCCCATAGTATGGCACTATGGACGGGGGTTTTTTTATTCACGAATTTTGAAATCAGCTTCGGGAATTTTCCGAACATTGAAAGGGAGGTTTAGATGTTAAAGGTCGAAAATCTATATAAAACGTATTACACAGATTCAGGAGAAATTGCAGCCGTGAAGGATGTGAGTTTCAACGTAACTGCCGGTGAAGTATATGGCCTCATCGGTCTCAGCGGGGCAGGGAAGTCAAGCCTGATTCGCTGCCTCAATCTATTGGAAGTTCCGGACGCAGGCTCTATCCACTTTGACGGAGAAGATTTGACCAAGGTGAATGTGGAGACCCTGCGGGCACGTCGTAAACAGATTGGGATGATTTTTCAACATTTTAATCTTTTCGTGCAAAAAACGGTCTTTGAAAATATCGCTTACCCTTTGCACATAGAAAAATGGCCAAAAAACAAAATCAACGAACGGGTCAACGAGTTGTTGGATTACATTGAATTGCGTGACAAAGCCCAAGCTTTTCCGGCTGAGCTGTCAGGCGGTCAAAAACAGAGAGTCGCTATTGCCAGAGCGCTCGCGCTCAATCCTAAATTGATCCTGAGTGATGAGGGCACCTCCTCACTTGACCCGGAAACGACTCAGTCTATCCTTGCCCTTATCAAAAAATCGGTGCGCGAATTTGGTCTTTCGGCTGTGCTCATCACGCATCAAATGGAAGTCGCGAAATCCATCTGCGACCGCATCGCGGTGATGGAGGACGGGCGCATCATTGAAGAGAACACTGTAGAGGGGCTGTTTTTACACCCCAAACAAGAGCGTACCAGACGCTTTATTCAGACCCTCACGGATGACTTGCCGACTGAAGCGGATGCGGTGCCGGATCACGTGCACAGCAATCCGCTGTATCGCCTGGCTTTTCAAAATGAAAGTGTCGTCACACCGGTCATTTCACAAGTCAGCCGCAAGTTCAACATAGACGTGAATCTGCTGGCCGGCAGCATCAACAGTGTAAAAACGTCCGAAATCGGTTATTTGACCGTTGAATTTTTAGGCGATCCAACAGACATTCAAAAAGCCATTGAATGGCTGCCGGATCAAAATGTATTTGTGGAGGTGATATGATGGCCGAACTCATGCAAGCGACATGGGAAAGCTTATATATGGTAGGTGTTTCCAGCTTGATCGCATTGGCCCTAGGCCTGCCGCTGGGTGTGCTTTTAGTCATAAGTCAAAAGGCGGGGATCAAAGAAAATACCACGCTGTATCGTTTTTTGGACGTCGTCATCAATTTGCTGCGCTCTTTGCCTTTCATCATCCTGATGATTCTGGTTTTCCCATTGTCAAAAGCTCTTTTGGGACGAAAAACAGGCACGACAGCCATGATTGTCCCCCTGGCCATCGCTGCGGCCCCTTTTGTAGCGAGGCTGATGGAGCAGAGCATCAACGAAGTGGACAAAGGTGAAGTCGAGGCGGCCACCGCAATGGGATCGAGCAATTGGCAGATCGTAAGTCGCGTGCTTATCCCGGAAGCATTGCCGTCGATGGTCAACAGTATGACCATAACCGTCATCAATATCATCGGCTACTCTGCCATGGCAGGGGCCATCGGGGGTGGTGGTCTGGGAGATTTGGCCGTGCGCTACGGTTACTATAAAAGCGACTATCTAACCCTTCTGCAAGCTGTCGTGGTCATCATCGTCATTGTTACAGTCGTTCAACTGATTGGGAACAAAGTGAGCAGAGCGATTGATAGAAAATAATCCGTTTCAAAGCTAAAACAAAAATTTCATAGAAGAAAGAGGAAGAAAAATGAAAAACAAAAAACTATTGAGAAACATCGTTTTACCCCTTGTGATTGCCTCCCTGGCTGTGGGAAGCATCTCCTGCGGCAGCAAGTCAAGCGACAGCGGCGATAACAACACCATTCGCATCGGCCTGTCGCCTTCACCCCACGCTGCGATTGTCCAGCAGATCATCCCGGTTCTTGAAAAAGAAGGCATCAAAATCGAGATCGTTGAGTATACCGATTATGTGATCCCGAACAACGCGTTGGCTGAAGGTGAGATAGACGCGAACTATTTTCAGCATATCCCCTATTTCGAAGAATTTATCGCAAGTAACAAGCTCGATCTGGAAAATCTGGGAGGTGTGCACATCGAACCAATGGGCATTTTCTCCACAAAAATCAAGTCCCTTGAGGAGCTGAAGGACGGTGATGAGGTGATGATTCCCAACGATCCGACCAATGCCGGGCGTGCTCTGCTGCTGCTGCAGGCAAAAGGTGTGATTAAACTCAAGGACGGCGGAAGCGTGACCTCGACAGAACAAGATGTCATTGAAAACCTTAAAAATCTTAAATTTACGGCCCTTGAAGCTGCAGCTATCCCTAAATCTTACGAAGACGCCACCGTCGCCATCATCAATGGAAACTATGCAATAGACAACGGCATCAATCCGGTCAAAGACTCGATCGCGATAGAAGGAAAAGAATCGCCCTATGTGAATATCGTTGCGGTCCGCAAAGGTGATGCCGAAAAAGACAAGTTCCAAAAACTGATCAAAGCATTGCAGAGTGAGACAGTGAGAAAATTCATCGACAGCACTTTTGACGGATCTGTGGTTCCGGCATTCTGACAAACAGATAACAAATTTTCAGTAAAGAAAAACTCCGGTCTCGAGCTGCTCGAAAACCGGAGTTTTTTGTTGTAGCTTTTACGCCTTAGATGCGTTCCTTGGCAACATAGGTCGTGTGCAGCAAGTCATGCGCGGTTTCGCCGTAAGGCTCGCCCAGATATTCTTTGTAGATTTTTTTGATCATAGGATTCTCATGTGATTTACGGATCTTTTTATTACGGTCTTCCTGGTAGATGGCTTCCTGACGTTTACGCAGAATATCCATATTGCCGTGATGGTAGGGTTGACCACCGCCGCCGATGCAACCACCCGGACAGGCCATGATTTCGATGGCTTGCAGATTGTACTTGCCTGAACGAACACCATCGAGTAATTCACGTGCGTGGCCGAGACCGTGGGCGATGCCGATATTAAGGGTCATGTCACCGATGTCAACGGTGGCTGTACGTACACCTTCGAGGCCGCGCAGCTGTGTGAATTCAACCTGATCGAGCGTTTCTCCGGTGATCCATTCATAGGCAGTACGGACAGCGGCTTCAATAACACCGCCGGTCGTTCCGAAAATGACACCTGCTCCCGTTGACTCACCCATCAATTGGTCAAATTCACCGTCTTCCAGATCGTTGAATTCAATACCGGTTTCGAAAAGCATTTTGCCAAGTTCACGGGTTGAAATGACCAGGTCAACGTTTTGGTTTTCATCCTTGGATAATTCAGAACGGGCAGCCTCAGCTTTTTTGGCAATACAAGGCATGATGGAGACGACACAGACATCATCCGCATGCAGGCCCATTTTAGAAGCATAATAACTTTTGGCCATGGCTCCGAACATGATTTGTGGAGATTTACAAGTTGATGGGATATCCAGCATGTCGGGGAACTGATGCTCGATAAAATTGACCCATGCAGGACAACAGGAGGTGAGAATGGGCAGGGTCCCGTTGTGCTTGATACGATGGACGAGCTCGGAGGCTTCTTCGATGATGGTCAAGTCAGCAGCCCAGTCTGTATCGAAAACAGCGTCAAAACCCAAACGACGGAGGGCGGAAACAAGCTTGCCTGTCGAGATTGTGCCCGGATCCATGCCGAAAACTTCGCCGATGGCGACGCGAACAGCAGGAGCGACCTGGACGATGACGTGTTTCTTGGGATTGTTGAGCCGTCTCCACAAGCGTTGTGTTTCGTTGTTTTCGGTCAAGGCTGCAGTGGGACAAACCGCAACGCATTGCCCGCAGAAAGTGCAGGACGTTTCGGACATGTCCAGATGGAAGGCCGGACCAACAACAGCGCCGAAACCACGGCCCATCGCAGACAAAATACCAACAGTCTGCACATCGTTGCACATGGTTTCACAGCGACGGCACATAATGCATTTGTTGGGGTGTTTGACCAAAGAACGAGAGGTGTTGTCGATGGGATAATCCATGCGCTCACCTTCGTAATGAATTTGCGAAATGTTGAGATGCTTGGCCAGATACTGCAGTTCACAATCCAGGTTCTTGGGACAGACCAGGCAGTCTTTGGGGTGGTTTGACAACAAGAGCTCAAGCGAGGTGCGGCGGCCGTTCAGCGCGCGCTTGGAGTCCGTGTGTACGACCATGCCCGGAGCGCATTTTTCGCTGCAGGCCGTTACCAGAGTCGGACGCCCTTCAACTTCAACCATGCAAACACGGCAAGAGGAGACTTCGTTACAGATATCAAAGCCATCCATGTTCAAATAGCAAAGTGTGGGGACATAAATACCCAGTTCTTTGGCCGCGTTGTGAATCGATGTACCGGGAGCGACCTCAGTCTCAATACCGTTTATTGTTAATTTAATTTTGTCCATATCCACTTCTCCTTAGGGTTTGACAATCGCTCTGACGGGGCAGGCAGTAAAGCATGTTCCGCAAGCGATGCATTTAGCTTCGTCAATGACGTGCGGTTTTTTGACCGATCCCGAAATACAGGACACGGGGCAAACTCTGGAACACTTGGTGCATCCAATGCATTTTTCAGGAATGATCATGTACGCTTTTCTAACTTCATGTTTCGCGTAACGCAGGTACTCTTCGGGGAAGTATTTCATTGTGCTCAGTACGGGGTTGGGGGCCGTTTGGCCAAGGGCGCATAAAGCGGTTTCCTTGATGGTGTTACACAACGCGTCCAGGTGGGACAAAGTGTGTTCGTCTCCTTCCTGATCAACCAAAGTCTTGAGCATTTCGTAAATGCGTTTGGTACCGATGCGGCAGGGAGTACATTTACCGCAGGACTCATCCATCGTGAATTCCAGATAAAATTTGGCGATTTCGACCATGTCGTTGTCCTGGTCCATGACGATCATGCCGCCGGAACCCATCATTGATCCGATGGCTTTAAGGCTCTCAAAATCAATGGGTGTATCGAGGTCTGCTTCCGTGATTACGCCCCCGGAAGGACCGCCGGTTTGAACAGCCTTGAATTTTTTACCGTTGGGTATGCCGCCGCCGATTTCGAAAATGATTTCACGAAGTGTCGTGCCCATCGGGACTTCCACGAGACCGATGTTATTGACTTTGCCCGCGAGGGCAAAAACTTTTGTCCCTTTGGAAGTCGCTGTTCCAATGCTGCTGTACCAATCCGCTCCTTTGAGAATGATTGACGGCACGTTGGCAAGCGTCTCAACGTTGTTGACGTTGGTGGGTTTTTTCATAAAACCTGAAACTGCAGGGAAGGGGGGCTTGCGTGTGGGTTCACCGCGATTTCCTTCCAGGGAATGGATCAGGGCAGTTTCTTCACCGCAGACGAAGGCGCCCGCACCGAGGTAAACGCTTATATCAAAATTAAAGCCGCTGCCCATGATGTTTTCGCCCAGGAGCCCATACTCTCTGGCCTGCGCGAGTGCGGTCTCCAGACGATGCACAGCCAGGGGGTACTCGGCGCGTATGTAAACGATGCCGGTATCGGCACCGATGGCATATCCACCGATGGCCATGGCTTCAATGATGCTGTGAGGATCACCTTCGAGAATGGATCGATCCATGAACGCGCCGGGGTCACCTTCATCCGCGTTACAGATGAGGTACTTCTGATCACTGACCGAAGCCTTGGCAAAAGACCACTTTTTACCTGTCGGGAAACCGGCTCCACCGCGGCCGCGCAGGCCGGAGTTTGTGACTTCCGCGATGACCTCGTCCTGACTCATACTGCTAAGGACCTTGGCCAGTGCCTGGTAGGCATCTTCGGCGATACTTTCCAAAATATTTTCCGGATCGACAACACCGCAATTATGCAAAGCAACACGCTGCTGCTTTTTATAAAAGTCCATGTCTAAATAGTGATGCTGTTTTTTCTTGCTTATGGGATCGATGAAGAGTAAACGTTCAACAGCCTTTCCCTGCAAGAGATGCTGGTTGACGATATCATCCAGGTCTTCCATTTTCACCTGAACATAGAAAACGTTGTCCGGCTGCACTTTGACGATCGGACCCTGGGCGCAGAAACCGAAACAACCGGTTTGAACGACGTTGACGTTTTTAAGACCGACGCTTTCGATTTTTTTACGCAGCTCAGTAATCAGTCCCGCACTGTCGGACGAATGGCAGCCGGTGCCGCCGCATACCAGAATGTCTATCGGTTTACCGACACCACTCTCGCTGACCAGATCATCGGCACGAAGCTTGATCAGCTCCAGAGATTGATCACGCAGCTCATATAAATCTGCAAAACTTGCTACTTTCATTTGGCCACCTCCAATGCGGCATCTGCGTTTAAAGCCTTGTAATCCGCAAGGATTTGTTTAACATCCTCTTCTTTGACATGGCCGTAAATTTTATCATTTACGGTCACGACCGGCGCCAAGCCGCAAGCGCCGATGCAACGTACATCTCTGAGTGAAAACAGGCCGTCCGCGGTGACTTTTTGTTTGTCTGCCAGATTCAATTCTTTTCTGAAGGCTTTTAAAACTGCTTCAGAACCTCTTACGAAGCAGGCCGTACCCATGCAAACGCTGATACCGTACTTGCCGCCTTTTTCCTGCGAGAAAAAAGAATAAAAACTGACGATGCCGTTGATTTTAGCGGCCGGTAAGTTGACCTTACGGGCGATGTGCAGCTGCAATTCTCTGGGCAGGTAGGAGAATAAGTTCTGGGCTTTGTGTAGAACGTTGATTATTCTGCCCTGAGGATCGGGATCAGCATCGATAAACTCGTCCAGTTTTCGCAGCTTCTCCGGATCCAAGATCTCCATGTTGAAGTTGATTTTTGACATTTTTTCACCTCACCTTGATTTTTTTACTAGAAAACAAGCTCCATTGGGTCATTTCATAGTGAAACATATATAGTCAAGATATTATAGAATGACTCGAGCTATTAAGTCCATGGATATCGATAGTTAGAGTTAGCTAATGTTTTTGCGTATTATCAAATCGTGCGTGCTATAATCCGTTTAGCTTGAATAGTATTTTGATTCAAGCGAGTTAGTTTAAGAAAAGAGAAGGTATACAAATGAAATTCAGGCAGATATTCAAGCCCAAAACCCATAAGAAAATGATGACTTTGGTCGCAGGTCTCTGCACCGCCGCCCTTTTGGCATCCTGTGCCGGCAGCCCGACAGAAGCGGCCACGACTACAACGGCTGAGCAGACCACTGCTGCTCAAACGACGGCAGGCCCTACTACGACCGCCCAATCGACGACTAAAGCCGCCACACCGACACCGACACCGGCGGATACAGGCTTACTTGATCCCAAGACCACCAATCTGCGAGGAGAAAGCCTTCCGACCGGAAGTGAAGCGCCACGCATCATCGCGGCCATGCTTGACAACCATCCCGCTGCCCGTTACCAAGCAGGTCTTAAAGATGCTGACATTGTGTTTGAAATGCCTGTCGAAGGTTCGTTCACTCGATACATGGCCCTTTTTCAATCCAAATACCCTGAAGTACTCGGTCCGGTCCGTTCCGCACGCGAACAATTCCTCGACCGCCTGGTGGAATTCGATGCCGTGTTGATGCACTATGGCGGATCGGTGCCGGCTACGGAAAGAATTGCTGCACAAGGCTATGAAACCGTGGACGGAATGGCCATCGGCTCACAGTACTGGAGAAAAAATGATACCGGTAAGATAGCTCCGCATAACGCATATACCAATCTTGTCCGGGTCAAGGATTACATCAGCGCCAGAAACTGGCACGAAAACGCCGAATTTGACAATTATTTTTTCAACGCCACCGCGAAACAGCCAGGCGGAGAAGAAGCTAATGAAGTCATAATCAACATTAATTCGGACAACCGTACGTCATATACGTATTTACCTGAAAAAAAGCTCTATGAAAGATATAAGAACGGCGACCTGGATCTAGACGAAAACAATCTGGAAGCGATTGAAGTGAGCAACATCATCATTCAAAACGCCAAGTATTATGTTTATGCGGCGACCTGGCAAAAGGTGGAACAGATTACCAGCGGCACAGGCTACTACATTAGTATGGGCGAAATCGTCCCCATCAAATGGACCAAAGAAAGTGAAAGCAGTTTAACTCGCTATTACACGGAAGATGATCAGGAGTTGGCCTTGAATCCGGGACAAACCTGGATCCAGATCGTCAATCTAGGTGTGGAACCCATTGTAAAATGAACCTGAATGCAACGGCGCCTGTGCAGATGAGACCGTCAATTCATGGCTAAAAGCATAGACAAGACGGGACCGTCTGTTATAATTAAAATCAGCTCATCCAAAAAAATGAAATGAGTGAAACACGGAGGTTTGTTATGGTAAGTTATGTATGTGATCTCTGCGGCTATGTCTACGATCCTGAAGTCGGCGATCCCGACGCAGGCATTGAACCCGGCACAGCTTTTGAAGATTTACCGGAAGATTGGGTCTGCCCGCTTTGCGGCGCAAGTAAAGATCAGTTTAGTGTCGCTTAATAAACGATTTATAGAAGTGATCTTGTTGTAAACACGAGAATGACTAAAATGCACTTGTGCCTGCACGGGTGCATTTTTTAAAAAAATCTTGCAGCAGCAATTTTAATTTTTTGTTTTACGGAGTGAAAGTATGGCTCTACAAGCGATTCGAAACAATGTTTATGAAGTTGGAGCAGCACACCCTGAGCGACTGCTCTACGAGGATTTATTGCCCCTGGAGAATGGCACGACATACAACGCGTACATTGTTGTCGGCAGCCGCACGAGTGCCCTCATCGATATCGTGCCGCTGATAAAAAACAAGCAATTGATTCGAAACATAAAGGAGAGCGAATTGGCAGACCCCGATTACATCGTCATGCTGCGTGCTCAAGAAGATTACGCAGAACCGCTGCCCGAATTACTCTACCATTTTCCAAAAGCCAAAATCGTTTGCCAGGAGCAAGTTAAAACTTGCATTTTGGAACAAGTGAGCATCCACCCTGAATCTTTTATAACCGTCGAAGATGGTGACACAATTGATTTGGGTGGAAAAACTCTTCGTTTCAATGTATTTACATATTCTGAAAATGTAAGGCTGCGCAGTGTCTGGCTTGAAGAAGACAGAATACTTTTTTCAGGTTTTGTTTTTTCTGCGCATTATTCAGATGAAAATGTTTTTGCCACTTTTGGCAGCGAAGAGGCCTCCGCCGCTAAGCAATACTTCGCTACACAGATCATGAGCATCGGTGAGGCAGTAAAAAGTTTTGTAAATCATTGGTCCGAGCAAGCCATCGGTTTAATAGCGCCGGCCCACGGACCGGTTTGGCAAGATCCCAAATTCATCATTAAACTTTATAAGACCTGGATGAATGAACGCGTCAACAATGACATCGTCATTGCTTATGTCAGCCTCTACAACCATACGCGCGAACTGGTTGAACAAATCATGTTTGGCCTGATAAGGCAAGGTTTCTCGGTCATTGTACGCGACATCGCGGAGAAACCGGACAGCCTTTTGAGCGAAAGCGCGGATGTGCTCGTCGACCTGGTTCAAGCCTCTACTCTGATCCTGGCGAGCTCCACGGCCATGGGTGAACCCCACCCTGCGGCTTCATATCTTGCTATGCTGGTCAATATGATGAAGCCAAAAACCGCGCTCTACGGTTTTGCCGGGAGTAAGATAGGGGTGAGTCATACGGCTGAAAGACTGGGGGCTCTCCTGCAGCTGCCTCATGCGGAGCGCTTACCGGATTTGTTCATCGAAGGAAAAATCGATGACCATGAGCAAGTCATGATTAATCACTATGTAGAAAATCTGGCGGAACGAATCAGACAGCTTCCCAAATAAAATGTTGAATTCCAGGAAATTTACAAAGTCAAATAAAACTGCCGTGTAAGGAGCTTTACACGGCAGGCGTTTTCTCTAGGGATATATCGGATGATTTTCGCTTCAGTCCTGTTCTGTGACCAGCCTTTTGCCAAGGTTACGGACTTCTTCCGGTCCCAAAAAGAGCACCATGTCGCCTTCCTTGACGATGTTTTTCAATTGTTCGAGCATCGCGTCGTAGGCATTCACGAAAATACTGGGCAGACCCTTCGCGTTATATGCTTCACTGAGCAAGCGCGAACTCATACCCAGATCATCGGTTTCACGGTCACTGAAAATTTCGTAAAAGATGACCAAATCCGGCCGATTGTCGTAGAGACAAGCCACGAAATCATCAAATAACAGCTTGACACGGGCAAAAGTCAGCGGCTGAAACACCACATAAGTGTGATTGTGCGGGATGTTTTTAGCTGCAGCCAAAGTCGCGCGTGCCGCGTTGGGATGGTGCGCGTAATCCGACACGACTACAGCGCCTTTATAAAGACCATTGATCGTAAAGCGGCCCTCCGCACCCGTAAAATCTTTCAGCACTTGCGGCGCGATAGCTGGATCGAGGCCATTGTAGTAGGCGGCGGCGATTGCGGCGAGGGTGTCGTGCACATTATGAAAACCGGGGACTGAGAGCTTGATATGCAGGGTGTGGAGTGAAGGCAGTATAAGTTCGAAACGAGGAAAACCTTTTTCAAAATAGATATTTTCAGCCACAAATCGGGGCGAGTCTTCGAATCCGTTTAAGCAAGCTGAAGCGGAGAATTCCTCAGCGGTGCCAAACCAGACAATTTGGGGCATCACCGCTTGTTTTTCGGCGGTGCGATCCTGGAGGCGTTTCAGAAAGTTTCTGACATTGGGGTCTGCACAGGGCAGAATCAGAGTATGCTGATCATTGAGTCTGGCGGCAAAGGCGACAAAGGAGTCGATGATGTGATCCAAATCTCCGAAAAAATCCAGATGATCTTCGTCTATGTTTAAAATTACGGCTGTTGTCGAAGTGAAATGCAAAAAACTATTGTTGTATTCGCATGCTTCAGAAACCAATAGTTTACCCGGCTCACCCAAGCGTATGGTGCTGCGATTGAAGGCCTTGAACTGTGCCCCAAGATGGACGGTAGGGTCGGCATTCGAAGCGATGAGTAAAAGTGATGTGAGGGCGGTGGTGGTGGTTTTTCCGTGCGTCCCCGAAATATTGATCACTGAGTTGAAGCTTTCAGTCAACCAGCCCAAAAATTCCGCCCGATCTATTGTCGGAATCCCAAGCTTTCTCGCGTACAGCAGTTCCACATTGTCTTTGGGGATCGCAGCGGTGTAAATCACAAAATCAGGTTTGACTACGTCGATGTTGACCGTATCATGGCCAATAAACACATTGATTCCAATCTCTTTCAGATGCTGCACATGGTCAGAAGAATGGAAATCAGAGCCGTTGACTATGAAATCATTGGAAAGTGCGATCTCTGCCAAACCCGACATACTGATGCCGCCGATGCCGATGAAATATAAACTGGCGCCTTCTGGAACGCCATGAATGCTTTGATGTTGCTGGTTCATACCTACCTCCGTAGCAATTTCATCATTCTAATGCATACGTATCAATTAATAAAGTCACAGAATGGACAAAAAACTGGCGGAGCATGCAGAAATGCTGTAAAATTGCAGTTCGAGAATTTAATAAAGGGCGGAATCACTATAAAAGTACTTAGGTTTCCGTTGATGTGAACAATAAATGAAACAAAGCAACCTCGACCACCTTGACGTTCAAGCCCCGCGCACCGCGGGCCGTTTTAAACGCACCGTGATCTATACTGCAGCCGCTATGGCGGGAATTTTTGCCGGTGGTTTGATTTACCTCTGGCTTCTGCTGGGCAGCATCGGTTTTGCCAGTGTGCCGGTCTTCAACTCGGAGAGCGGTAACCTGATCAGCAGCGGTGCCGAACTTGATGCCGATCAAAGCGTGGCGGGCATCTTCAGCCCCTCTGAATACCCCATCGATTATGTTAAACCGATGTCGAAGGATGTCACCAACATTCTGGTCTTCGGACTGGATGAACGTGATCCGGATAATCCGGGTGCGCCCAGCCGTACGGATTCGATGATCATAATGAGCATGGATCGCAAGAATAACGCGATCAAATTGACTTCCCTGATGCGCGATATTCAAGCCGACATTGCCGGACGTGAGGGTGAAGCGGATAAATTGAACGCAGCTTATGTTTATGGTGGGATCGGGATGCTGATCAACACCATCAATGAAATGTTCGAACTGGACATTCAACATTTTATGAAATTTGATTTTTGGAGCGCTGCGAAGTTTATTGATGCGGCAGGTGGTGTCAACATCGAGGTCACGGCTGAAGAATTAGAATACGTAAACGCCGGTGTACGCGAACAAAGTGTCTTGATCGGAGCAAACCCTGAGCTGCTTTCCAGTGCAGGGCCTCAGAAATTGAACGGCATGCAAGCGATTTCCTGGGCCCGCATCAGGGCCATAGGCAATGACCAGGGCCGCACTTCTCGTCAGAGGACCGTCATGATGAACATGCTTCAAGCTTTTTCCGCTCAGGGGATGACGGAAAAACTGGGCACCGTCAGCGCGGCTTTGCCCTATGCGACGACGAATTTCAGCCGTGAGAGCTTGATCCTGTTTGGTATGAGCAATATCAGCAGTTTGAAGCACATGGCCGATTACAGAGTGCCGGAAGATGAAATGTATTTTACAGACGAAAGTAACTACAACATCATCGTCGACATGGACCAACAAAGGCCGGCTTTGCACGAATTTATTTATGAGAAAGTAGTGGAATGAGCATGAAGTATATCGCAATCGCACTGTCTGAAGTGGGTAAAATTAGAAAAAACAACGAGGACAATCTCTTTTTTGACGGAGAATTCCGAGACAGCGCTGAGTCTATGAGCTCATTCAGAAAGACCTTGTCGTCCCAGGATCCCATTAAACTTTTCGCCTTATGTGACGGAATGGGTGGGGAGGCGATGGGTGAACAAGCTTCTTACATGGCAGTTTCCGGACTGAAGGAAATCGAACTGCACTTTAAACAGGACAAGGGAAAGTCTTTTCCCAAGCTCATGCCCCGCTATTTGGCCCGAGTCAACGAAAGCCTTTGCCAAACAATACGGAAGAATAAAGGCCTCAGGATGGGTTCGACTTTTGCCTCCTTAATTATTCGCGGCAATGTCGCTCAAGCCATGAACATCGGTGATTCACGCATTTACTTGTTCAGAAACGGGAAACTCAGTCAACTCAGTGTTGACCACACCTATGCTCAACGCCTGGTTGAAATGGGTATCATCACGCAAGAAGAAGCGGTACGTCATCCGGAGCGAAACAGACTTTCCCAGCACCTGGGCCTGTTTCCCGAGGAGGCGAAGATACAGCCTGCCCTGTCCCCGGAAATTTGGCTGCAAGCCGGAGACAGCTTTTTGATCTGTACCGATGGGGTTACCGAGATGGTTCCCGAAGCAAGTATTACGGAAATTTTGCGTTCTCCCCAGGCCTTTCTTCAACAAGCCGAAAACTTGATGCAGCGTGCGCTGACGGCGGGTGGAAAAGACAACATCAGCTTGATACTGATAAAGATACAAGAAATGGATGACGAAAATGATGAGCTTGATATACCTGTCAGTGCAGCATTGGCCGCTCCGTTTGTAGTAGAGAATGTCAATCAGGCTGCTTCCGAAGCGCCCAAAGGTGAGAAGACGGAGTCGAATATACTTAAAAGCGACCAGAGCCCGCCCGCAGCGGATACTGAGCAAACAGCGTTGGAAGGCGAATCTTCTGACGCCACTAAACCCATCCCGGTGGTGGCACCCATTGTGCCTGTTGTCGTGGAAGCGGAAGCCAGGCAAGGAGCGGCATATGCTTTGAATGAAACTGAAATCGCCCGCTTTGAAGAAGCGCGCCGAGCCGCTTTGGAAAGACAGCAAGCCCTGAAGGGTGACAATGTTCTTGCCAATGGGACAAAAAATGCTGCGATGAACGGTAAATTGGGTCAAGGATTACAGAACGCCGGTGCTTCAAAGTCCGGTGTAGATCCCAGAAACCGCAAGCTGCGCGGGCCGAGCACGGGTCACATCATCGGCAGGGCCATTCTCATTTTCTTGATTTTCGCAGCCTTGGGCTTTGCCTTGATTTTTGCGATGATGAATATTGACGTGCTGATCCGCTTTGTTAAAAAAATAATCGGGATGTGACTCTTGATCGGGCCACTGAGAATATCAGCGTCAAAGCTGCGGGTACTGCTGATCAAGCCAAAAAACCGATTGCCTCAGACCCGCACTGCTTTTGGTTTCCAAAACCATGCGACAGCTGTGGATTGAGGCCAGTTCCAAATACCTGGCCAGGTTCACTTCGCCGGTACCCAAAGCCAAGTGATTTTTAACGCCTGCTGCGTCATGGATGTGCATATGGCTCAAACGAGCAGCTCGTTCCCTGATGATGGTTTCATCGAAGCCTCCGGTGCTGTGACTGTGACCGATATCGAAAGTCAGATTGAAAACGGGACTTTGCAGCAGATCGAGGACTTCGACTTGAAAAGCCGTATAACCATCTGTGTTTTCAACACAAATTTTCAGCGTTCCGTCACCCACTGCGCGTGTGCACGCGTCACGGAATTCAAGCATTTTCTTGAGATATTCTTCCTGATATTCTTCAAAGAGACAGACGCTTTTGTCGGGCAGAGCGAAACACACGCCCTTGTTGAGATGTAGATTCAGAACCGGAATCGCAAGTATTTTGGCAAAATCGAGGGTCTCTAAAACGGTTTCAAGGTAAGCCTGAGCGACTCTGCCATTGAAATCAGCCATACTGATATTCTCATCCAGATGCAGGGTGAAATAAATTCCATACATCCGGGCTAATCTGAGCAGTTCGTCCTGCTGCATTTTTTCGATTTGGCACTGCGGCAGATTCATGTTCAATTCAACAAAGCGCAGACCCAGTTCGCGGCACAGCGCCGCGTTTTCCTCGATGGATTTCAGCTCGACAAGAGTCGGCATGCCAAAGTCCGCAAAACGCATCTTTTCTCCTCTGCCTGAAGCATAACTCGCTGTCAAAATATTTTCAGTTTTTATTCAATTTCGCAAAACGCTGCTGGTCATCGTATTTTGTGAGCAGACGCTTTATTTTAGCGGTTTGATCTAATAGTGAAGAAATCGAAGCGTTGTGATTGAGCGCATCGATTAAGAGGGCGACGAAACGGGTCAAATCAACACTCACATACCAATCTTTGGCTAAAAGCTCGGGTGGCGTATAAATCAAATTGGTCGAAAATACGCGATCGATGTATCCGGCTTTCACTGCATTTTCCAAATCATTGGTGCCATCAACCGCGAGCAGGTAACTGCTGATGCAAAAAACACGTTTGGCTTTCGCTTCTTTCAATTTTTTCGCAGTCGCGACCATCGCGTTACCCGTGACGATCATATCGTCGACAATCAATACATCACGGCCTGCCGGTGAGTCGCCCAAATATTCAAAGGACTGGGTGGGGTTTTTAACATTGATACTATAGTCGCGCTTACGATAGAACGTCCCCAGCGGCAAACCCAGAACCGTGGCGTAGAACATGGCACGTTTGATTCCCATCTCATCAGGTGAGATGACCATCGTCGATTTTCGGGACGAAAAATCCAGATCATCATATTCGCGGCAAAGGGCCTTGATCATTTGATAACTGACCGGGATGTTGTCAATACTTTTCTTGGGCAAGGCGTTTTCGACCCTGGGGTCGTGGGGGTCGAAACTGATGATGTTCTTAACGTTCAGCTCTTCCAACTCTTTCAACATATAAGCACAGTCCAGAGATTCACGAGTGAGTCGAACGTCCTGCCGGCCCTCGTACATGAACGGCATGATGACACTGACTCGTTCGGCCTTTTCATTTGTGGCCAGAATCATGCGAACCAGATCTTGAAAATGGTCATCAGGGCCCATGCGTACGGTTTTGCCAAAGAGTTTATAGGTAATACTGTAATTGAGTACGTCTGAAAAGATGAAGGTGTCATGGCCGCGAATAGAATCGATGATGGTGCCTTTTCCTTCGCCGCTGGAAAAACGCACAGATTCACTGCGCAGAATGTAGCTGTCTCTAAGAAAACCGGGCTCGCTGAGGCCGATGTTGGCCATATCAGTCATATACTCAAGGCGGCGGTTGTGAAGATGCTGGTCCACTTTTTCAACAAAAGCCTGGCTGCCCGGCAGAGTAATCAGGGCAATAGGTCCGACCGGGGACATGGGATTTGGACCATACTGATTGTAACTGAAGTAGTCCAGGTCTTCACCGGTGCGCTGCATTAAATTATCTGTCATGATTTTCTCCTAAATACTTTGGTTTGACGTTTTTTCTTGGTTTTTCGCTCCAAAAATTCTTGGATTCGCTGAGTCTGATCAACCATCGTGGTGAGAGATGCATCATGATTTATCGCATCAATCAGGAGCGCGACGAATTTCGACATGTTTACCTCACGGTACCAGGGCGCTGTTTTAAGTTCAGGAAGGCGATATATTAAGTTAGTCGTAAAAACGCGGGTCAAATAACCTTCTTCATACGCCTTATCAAAAATAGCGGTGCCGGAAGTGAAAAGGCCGAAGGTGGCTGCACAATAAATATTACGTGCCCCCAAAGTGCGCATTTCTTTACAGATATCGAGCATTGAATCTCCGGAAGCGATCATGTCATCGACAATAAGCACATCCTTGCCTTTGGCGGATTCACCCAGAAATTCGTGTTTTAAAATCGGGTTACGGCCGTCCACGACTTTTGTGTAGTCTCGCCGCTTGTAAAAGGTTCCCAATGGACAGCCCAAGACATTCGCGTAATACATCGAACGTGGCAAAGCACCTTCGTCGGGGCTGATCACCATCAAGTCAGGGTTTAAAGCGGAGAGTTTCCCCAATTCCATTTCCAGAGACTTAATTATTTGATAGGTCGCCGGGATATTCTCAAAACCGGAAAGGGGGATAGCGTTGGCGACACGTGGATCGTGCGCATCAAAAGTAATGATGCTGTTTACACCCAAATTATGGAGTTCTTCAAGCATAAAGGCGCAATCCAGAGATTCACGTCCGTTGCGTTTGTGCTGGCGGCTGTCATAAAGGAAAGGCATGATGACATTGATGCGCCTGGCCGTTCCGCTTATCGCGAGAATCACCCGCTTCAAATCTTGATAATGCTCATCCGGACTCATGAATTTTTCTTCGCCGAACAAGGGGTAAGTGCAGCTGTGATTAAGTACGTCACAGAAAATAAAAATATCGTGACCTCGCACACTGGCTTCAATGATGACACGCCCTTCTCCTGTCGAGTATCGGGAATAATCGGCGCCAATGGTGTAATCTTTTCTTAAAAAACCAGTGCCCTGGCCTTTGAGCACTTCATTTTGATATTCTATACGCCGCCTGTAGAGTCGATCGTTGACTTCTGCTGTAAATTCAGTGCTGTTGACCATTGGAATCAAACCAACCGGACCAATTGATACCATACTGTTGTCACCGATCTGTTCGTACAACGTATAGTTCTTCTCATCGTCGGTATATAATTTAGCCATCTAGTCCTCCATCGAATGAAAGCGATTTGCGTTTCGTATCGATTATAGCTTAAGCTTGCCTACAAAGAAACATTTTTCAGCTCTGCGGAAGGCATGCTGCGCGGCTTGAAAAATTCTGAAAGTGAGTAAACAATGGCTGAAGCGAGCTTCTTCAAGGATTTGAATTTTTATCATCTGGCGGCCAAGCCGGCGGATTGTCCGAACGAACAACTGCCTGAAATCATCATGGCCGGACGGTCCAATGTGGGAAAATCGACGCTGATCAACGCTTTGGCCGGTCAGAAACATTTAGCCCGTGTGAGTTCCACTCCGGGAAAAACACGTCAGGTCATTTATTATAAAAAACCTGGTTTTGCTCTCCTGACCGACCTCCCGGGTTATGGTTTTGCCAAGGTGTCAAAGGCGGAAAAAGCGCGCTTCTCTGAATTGGTCGAAGGATATTTTGCTTTGGATAGACCCATCGCTTTGGTGCTCTTGCTTTTAGATATTCGCCACGCCCCCAATGAGCACGATATCCAGATGATTGATTACATGAGGGAAGCAGGACTGCCTTTTGCTCTGGTCTTTACCAAATGTGATAAGCTTTCCAGAGCTCAGGCCAATCGCGAAATTCAAGCGATGTACAAGCGGATGCACTGGGATGACTCAATGGGCGTGTTTGCCATTTCAGCACTTAAAAGGCTGGGAGTGGAAGATCTTGAGGCCTATATGCGCCTGGCCGTGGCGAATTTTCAAGAAAAAACACCAGAATCTGACGAACGATAGGGCAGATTTCTTCTCACACAAGTTCTAAGCTTGTTCCATGTGGCTAAATTTTTTCGACAAAAGCAAGCAAAAACAATGGCTCCTGGCGCTGCTCATCATCCGGGTGCTGTTCGCCTGCTTTGGATATATCAGAGATGAACGTCTCAGCGCAGATTTACTGCGTGCCGGAGACGGCTGGCATGAGGCCGTGGTCACTAAGGTGAGTCATCCTGCGGAAAATTCCAGCCAGTATATCCTGCGTTTAGATTCAGGGCTCAAGGTGCAATTGTTTCAAAATACAACAACAGCCTCAAGACCGGCGCATTTGATTTATGGATCTGCGCCGGGCGATTACAGCTTTCTGCCCGGCGACCGGATAAATGTAAAATTGCGATTGAGCGAACCACTGCCGCCGCGGAACCCGGGCAATTTCAACGAAGCGTTTTACTTTTTTTCGCAAGACGTTCAGCTCAAGGCCGAGCTGCTCCAATATTCACGATTTCAGGCAGAAACGCCTCAGGTGAGTGCGGCGAGCTTACCGCAGCGCTGGTGCTATCTGCTGCGAGAACACTTGAGCTCCGAATTACTTGACCGCCTGGGCCGGACCGAAGGTAGTCTGGCGGCAGCCATGCTCTTAGGCAATGAACGATTCCTGGATAAAGATGTAGAGCGTTCCTTTCGCCAGGCCGGCCTTGCTCATGTACTCGTGGTTTCCGGGGGCAATGTCGCCATCCTCATGCTTTTGTTCGGACTTTTGCTAGAAAAAACCCTGTCTGATTTTCGTTTGCGTTGCGTGTTCTTGTTAATTATGGCTGTGTTTTTTGCTAGTATTTGTGCTTGGGATGCCTCCGTGACGCGCGCGGTGCTGATGTATGTTTTTTCAGTGCTGGCTTTGTATTTTAAGCGTCCCAGTACACCTCTGCGCAATTTGCTTTATGCTGCGATTTTTATGTTTTTCGTGCAGGATCGTTCAATCTTTCGCATTGGCTACCTGATGTCCACAGCCTGCAGTTTTTTCATTTTACGCTATGCTCCACGGCTGCAGCAGACCTTTGAACGCCTCATTTTTACACGCGTTTTAAGACATCCAAAACGCAGCGTTTCAAAATTCTTACAAGCTCCGATAAGGGCCCTGATTACTGCGCTTGCTTTGACTCTTTCTGCACAACTGGCTGTTTTTCCTTTCAACGTTTATTTGCATAGCCACGTTGGCCCGTTTCAAGTGCTGATTAACTTGCCGGCCGGGATTTTGGTCGTTTTTATTACGAGTTTGGGCTGCGTGCTTCTGCCCATGCTTTTGATCAGCCCTCTGGCCGCTCTGTGGCTCAGTCCTTTTCTGATCCCGCTCACGTCTTCACTGCGTTTATTAAGCTTTGTGGCTGAAAAAGGAGCTCAGGCACCACTTGCTTTTATCGCGGATCGTTATATGCTCCTGCTCAGTCTGCCTGTCTATCTGTTTTTGTTCTGCGCCTGGCTGCCTCGGCTGAGGCCCTTGCAGCGCCGCCTTAAGATCCTCTATGTTTCCGCCGCGTTTTGTCTCTTGAGCATCGCACTCTTGAAGTTGTCGGAACCTGACTTCAGGCTCAGTTTCATAGATGTCGGTCAAGGCTCGGCCGTTCTTTTACACAGTAAATCAGGTCAATCTATTTTGTACGATTGTGGACCTCCAAGCGCTGCGGCAGCAATTTCTAATTA
>CAYNZF010000001.1:54819-57634 GCA_964401615.1 uncultured Oscillospiraceae bacterium | reverse complement strand
TCACGAAACCCGCGATGATGGTGACGTAGGCAGGGATGCGGACTTTATCGGGAATCACTTTGCGCAGCAAAGAGATAACGACGTTAGAACCTGTGAGGACAAAAGTCGTGGCCAGGCCCATCCCCAGACCATTGATGGCCGACGTGGTCACTGCCAAAGTAGGACAAGTGCCCAGGACCAAACGGAAAGTCGGATTTTCTTCCCACAAACCGTTAATCAGTGTTTTAAGCGCATTGCCTTTCATTAATTTACATCCTCCTTGTCCAATTGAGCCGCCACATCCAAAGCCGCCTGAGCAGCTTTTGTCACCGCGGTAGAGGTAATAGTAGCCGAGGCGATGGCATCGATCTCGTTTTGAGCACCGCTTCCCATACCTGACTTGACTACCACAAGGGCCGGCGTCCCTGTTTTGTTGATGTATTTATCTGTGAAGTCCGGTCCGGCTGCATTCGCACCCAGACCCGGGGTTTCTGTATTGCTGATCAGGCGCAGGCCGGTGATGCTGAGCTCTTCGCTTGTGACACCTACCATTACTTTAATGGTCCCGCCATAGCCTTTGCTGTCCAGGATCAGGACATAACCGGTGGTTTTACCTCCGGTTTCAGCTTTATAAGCTTCAACAAGCTGTGCTGTCGGATCTTTGGCGGCCGCACCTTCGATCAAGGTAAATGTTTCCGCTGCAGGCATGACTTCCTGCTGCAAAGCGACTTGATCGGCGACTGAACGAGCCGCGATGGTCGGCGCAGTCATTTGATAGACAAAAGCCAACAACATGGTCGTGAAGAAACAGATGAAGAAAAGCGAGATCGCCGGATTAAGCAGTTTTTTCATGAAGTTTCACCCCTCCGAAAATTTTTGGTGCCGTGAAACGGTCAATCAGAGGAACAACGAGGTTCATGATTAAAATCGCATATGAAACGCCTTCCGGGTAACCGCCAAAGCGTCTGATGATGAAACTGAGGAAACCACAGCCGATAGCGTAAATGACCTCACCTTTGATGGACATCGGGGAAGTGGCGTAGTCGTTGGCCATGAAGAAGGCGCCTAAAAGCAGGCCGCCTGAGAGGACCTGGAAGAGAAAATCACCTTGCATGAAGCCTTCAGCCGAGAATAAGGTGGAAAGCGTGGCTGCCGTCAATGTAAAGATGAGGGGGATGTGCCAGCTGATGACCTGGCGATAGAGCAGATAAGCACCACCGATCAGGATCGCCAATTTGGACGCTTCTCCCAAACAACCGCCTACCTGGTTGAGGAACATGTCCATCTGTGAAGGGAGAACGTTCGCCGCATCCACGACACCCTGAGCCACACCTTGTTTGTATACTGTTAAAGGGGTAGCTGAAGAAGCCGCGTCCACACCTTTGACGATGTAAGAAGTCATCTGTACCGGCCAGGAAGCCATCAGCAAAGCACGAGCCGCCAGCGCCGGATTCATGAAATTTGAACCGATTCCGCCGAATAACATTTTGACGATCACGATAGCAAAAACAGAGCCCACGATCATCATCCACCATGGAACTAAAGAGGAGACGTTAAGAGCCAGCAAAAGTCCCGTTACCAGCGCGCTCATGTCACCAATGGTTTGAGGCTTTTTCATAAAATGGTTCCAAAGATATTCGCTGAGAATGGCCGATGTCATAGCAACAAACATCAAAATGGCCGCGTTCCAGCCATAATTATAAATCGCCACGCCGGAAACCGGCACCAAAGCGATCAGGACATCCCGCATCATCGTCCCCGTGGTGGTCTCAAGCCTTATATGCGGCGATGAACCACCGGTCAATATAATTCTTTTTTCTGTATTTTCCGCCATTTACTCACCCCTCCTGCTTTGTGCTCTTGGCATCCAAACCCTTCGCTTGAAGGGCAGCCTCCGCGTTTCGTTTGGCGATATCGCGTACTTGCTGGTTGCGGTATTTGGCTTTACCCATTCGGAAAGATTGCACCAGGTAACGCGAAGCCGGGCAGACATACACGCAAGAACCGCATTCGATACAATCCATGAGGTGCATATCCACAGCTTCCTGGTAGCGCTCATTCGCGATCAACAAATTCAGGGCAAAAGGCTGCAGCCCCATCGGACAGGACCAGGCGCAGCGCGCGCACCGGATGCAGGCGCTCTCCATTTTTGTGTTGATTTCATCTTTGCTCAGAGCGAGCACCGCGTTTGTTTGTCGCAGCACGGTATTTTCCGGGGAGATCTGAGAAACTCCCATCATCGGTCCACCCATGATGACTTTGGCCGGAGTCTCAACAAATCCACCGCAGTAATCGAAGACCTCTTTGAGAGAAGTACCGACCGGGACCCAGATGTTTTTAGGATTCTTGATGCATTTTCCGTCTACGGTGATACGGCGGCGAATCAAGGGCATGCCCGTCTTGAAATATTCCGAGAAATAAGAGACCGTGTTGATGCTCAAGACTAGAACGCCGATGCTGGAAGGCAGTTTTCCGGAAGGTATTTCGCGTCCGGTCATGGCGAAAATCAGCTGTTTTTCACCGCCTTGAGGGTAACGGGTGTGAAGGCTCATGATATCGATCTGAGGTTCGTGTTCGGCAGCTTTGATCAGCCGGTCGATGGCCGCTTGTTTGTTGTCTTCGATACCAATGATGGCTTTCTCGACCCCGGTCATTTTCAGAGCCAGCTTGATTCCTTCAATAATCCTCATCGGTTTTTCAACCATTTCACGGTAATCCGAGGTTATATAAGGTTCACATTCAGCGCCGTTAATGAGCAAAACATCAAACTTGTCTGTTTTAGGAGGTGTAAGTTTAAAGTAGGTCGGAAAACCTGCTCCACCTAAACCAACCAAGC
>CAYNZF010000001.1:0-54809 GCA_964401615.1 uncultured Oscillospiraceae bacterium | reverse complement strand
GGACCGCAGCGATCATTTCGGCAGGATCTGTGGTCGTGACAGGACTTAAGCTCGGATCCTTGGCTTGCAAGCCATCCGCTTTGATGATGACAGACATGATACGCTCGCCGTTCGCAGCGGGTTCAGGTCTGACGGCATCAACTGTGCCCGATACGGAAGCGTGAATGGGCACAGACAGGGCCGCATCCGAGTCACCGATGATTTGACCGACATAGACGTAGTCGCCCTTCTTGACCGTGGGTTTACATTCTGCTCCGATGTGCTGCCGCATTGGGATAGTAACCGATGCGGGAATGGGCAGGACCTCAGTTTCATGGTCCGCCGTGCGTTTGTTTTCAGGCGGATGAATTCCGCCTCTGATGCTTTTAATCGCTTTTAACAATTATGCCACCCCTCTTTTGTAGTTAAATCGATAGTTGAAATATTGATAAAAAATGGTCGGTTGAAATGCATAAATCAAATCGTTAAAAAACTAACAATTTAATGCAAACTGTCAAAAGAATATTAGATTGTTAAGTATGAGGCGTCAAGTGCCTGACGTCACAGTTTTCCCAACTTGTGTAATTGAATAATAAATATTAATGGCTTGATTTTCTCGAATTTTCTACTCGAATGCCGAAGTATGACCGCGGCAAAGCTGTTTCACACGACAATGTAAGTTATAATGCTATTTGTGTTTGGAACATGGTTCCAGTTTGTAATGAAAGTGGTCAAAAGATTGAAGAAAAATTTTCGTTATTATATGGCGATGCTGGTGGGAAAGTTGAGCCATTTTGCACTCGGTTTGCTCGGAAAAAATGTTTTTTATCCGGGAAAATTCGTTTATCAAATCTGCCCCGATTTTTTAGGAATGATCGAGCTGCCGAAAACCATCATCGCCGTTACCGGCACCAATGGAAAGACGACGGTCACCAATCTGCTTGCGGATTGTTTTACGCAGCTTGGATATAATTTTTGCTCGAATGTGGCCGGATCAAACAAAGTGGCCGCGACGATCTCCTTATTACTGGGCTGCACTTCATGGAGCGGGAAGGCGAAATGCGATTTTGCGCTGCTGGAAGTGGATGAAAAGAGTACGGATAAAATCTTTAAATACGTCAAGCCACAGTATCTTGTGGTCACAAATTTATATCGTGATTCATACAAAAACAATGGTCACGTTGATTTTATAGCGGATTTTTTGAACCGCTTCATCCCCGATACGACGACACTGCTGCTTAATGCGGATGATTTAGAGAGTTCAGGACTTAAACCCGATAACCCGCGGCACTACTACGCAGTGGACCCGCTGCCGGGTGAACGCGAAGAACGCCGATCGACGGTTCAAGATGGCCGGAACTGTCCGGTCTGCGACTACAAGCTGATCCAGGATTACATCCGTTATCATCACATTGGCCGCTATCACTGTGAGCACTGTGGTTTCAGCAGTCCTGAGCCGGAGTACAGGGCAGTTTCTGCCGATTTCGCAGCCGGGACGATGTCGGTAGGATATGGCGGGGAAGTGAGCGATTTTCGTTTTGCCGTCAACAATGATACCGACGTCTACAACGCACTGGCCGCTATCAGTCTGCTCGCGCAGCTCGGTATCGAGCGCAGCCGCATTCGCGAACTTCTGGGCGGATTGGCTGTCACAAAATCGCGCTTCAATCGCAGTATAGTGGGTGATTTCACACTTACACTGATGATGGCCAAAGGCAGCAATCCCATCGCCACATCGCGCGTATTTGACTACATACGTAAACAAGAGGGCCCTATGGGTCTTATCATCATGAACCACGAAGTGGAGCCGCAGGAACGTAATGTAGTCATGACCGCCTGGTATTATGACACGGATTTTCAGTACCTGGCTGTGGATAGAGTCTCTCAAATCGTCGCTGTCGGAAAACAGAATCAAGATCTGAAGGCGGCCTTACTGTTTGGCGGTGTGCCTGAAGATCGCATCATGCTTTGCCGAAAAATTGCAGAGAGCCCGGAGCTGCTGGACTTGAGTCGGGTTCGTCATGTTTATGTTCTTTACGATACCGAAACGACCGCTCAGGCCGCCGCGCTGCAGGCTCCGATCACTGCTCGGATGCAGAGATATCTGGCTGAAGGAAAAACCGTCGCAGCCGCCGGGGAGATTGAACATGTTGATTGAATTCTTATATCCGGAGTTAAGTAATTTATATGGAGAATCGGGCCACGTGCGCTTCATAAAAAGTCTGTTCGCGGACGCTGAATTTGTGGAAACGAGCTTGGCGGACATTCCGGCTTTCAGCCATCGCGATGTGGATTTGATGTTCATGGGCGCGATGAGCGAACGCGCACAGGAAAAAATAATCCATGCTTTGCTGCCTTACCGTGTGGAGCTGAAAAATCGATTTGACACTGGATGTTTTGCCTTGTTCACCGGTAACGCGATGGAGGTCCTGGGCCAGGCAATTGACTGTGGTGACGGCCGCAGCATCGAGGCGCTGGGAATCTTTCCTTTCATGGCCAAACGCCAAATGCAGCAGCGGCTCAACTGCTTTTTTCTCGGGCAGCTGTGCGAAAAATTAAAAAGTGAAGCGCGGCAAAACGATTTAGACGACTCCATCGTGGGCTTCAAGACCCAGTTTTCGCAGTGTTACTTTACTGAAGAGGCCGCGGATCCGGGGTGTTTTTGCCAAACGGAGAAGGGTTTCGGCTTGAATAAAAAACAAGCTGAGGAAGGTTATGTCTATAAAAACGTGATTTGCACCTATTTGATCGGTCCGCTATTGATCACAAATCCTGATTTCACGAAGCTGTGGCTGCGAAGAATGGGTAAAGGAGAAATTGAGCTGCCTTTTGAAGCGACTTTGCAGGCGGCATACAAAGCAAGGCTTGCAGATTTCAGAAAAAATGATACTGTTCTTTAAATAACCGCATGTTCGGGAGGAAATTCGATGCAAAATGAAAACCACAGCCCCACGGGGCCGAATAACACTGAAAATAAAGGGCTCCACGAGGCTCATGTCCACCGTCCGGCTCTGAAATTCTCACATCTGATGAGGACGACCGGCCGTTTTGACTGTGAAACGTGCGGTGAGCCAATCGCATACGACCGGATTTGGTCCGTTGTCGGCAAAGTCTGGTATTACCTTTTACTGGCTTATTTGATTTATACGGTTTTGAGTCAGAAGGCGACAAGCACAGATGAAATGGTGCGGAATTTTGCCGTGATGGTTGGAGTGATCATTATCTACATCATCGGTGCGGCAGCCATGAACCGTTGGGCTGCTTTTGAAATCGATGAACAGACCATCGCGGCGCGCGCTAAAAAACAAGCCGAACTCGATCGTGTTGCCAGGGAGAAGGCTCAAGAAAAGGAAGAGCATGACGAAACTGCCGAGTTGACGGCCGAGCAAGCAGAGCTGCAAGCGCTCTACAAGCATTACGAAAAACTCAATGCTGAGGCCAACGGCACACTTTATCAGAACTCCGACAACTCAGCTGCAGCTGCCTTGTCCGCTGAAGAAAAGAAAAGGGCTGAATGCAATCACGAAATGACGGCGTCCTGGAAAAATTACACGCCCGGCATGATGGATTTCACCTGCGCTCATTGTGGCAGTAAACTCAGTTTCCCGGCAGAGACCAAGAAACGCATCAATATGATCTTCATGCTACTTTCTCTGGTCTTGCTCTATCCCATGCTGAATATGGACAAAGTCAGTTTCCTGGAATTTGTCGGTTTATCAATCCTGGTCCTGGTGGTGTCGACGATACTGCAGTATTTTCTGGTCAAGCGCGTTAAATTGGAAGTGAAAAAATAAAGACCACGAAAATCAAGAAAAAAAAGACGGGCGCTTGCCCGCCTTTTTTATGCTTTGACTTCGGTGTTTTTTTCGTAGAGCAGAGCTAAACCTTTCAAAAGCAGATAACGGTCATAAATCAATTCCTCATGGCAAAAGTCCATTACCGCCGAAACAAGTCCTCCCGTCGCCACACGGGTGCACCTTTCGCCCATTTCAGCTTCAATGCGCTGGATTAAGCCGTCAATCATGGCCGCCTGACCATGAATCGCGCCTGACTTCATGCAGTTGACGGTGTTTTTTCCGATGAGCTGCTCGGGCGCAGACAAGTCGATATTGCGCAGCTGTGAAGTGCCGGAGACCAGAGCTTCCACAGAAATCGCCAACCCGGGAATAATCATGCCTCCCTGGTAGCGCTGTTCACGGTCGATGACAGAGAAGGTGGTCGCTGTACCCATGTCAATAACGATCAGGGGCGCGGGGTATTCGGCGAGCGCTGCAATCGCGTCCACCACGAGGTCTGAACCCAATTCAGCGGGATTATCGATACGGATGTTCAGACCGGTTTTCAAGCCCGGACCAACCACCAGAGATTCGAGCCCGGTGATGGTCTTGATCGCTTTGGACAGTGAAGCCCTCATGTGCGGCACGACCGAAGAAATAATGGCACCGTTTATCAGATTTTTATCTACACTGTGAATCGCGAGAAAATCGTGAATCAGAAAAGCGAACTCGTCGGACGTTTTATTTTTATCCGTCGCGCAGCGCATGCTTTTCACCACTTTCTGAGCGGTCATAAGACCAATGACAATGTGGCTGTTTCCCACGTCGATGACAAGAATCATGGCTCTAACCTCAATTATTCTTAATGGTGAAGCGATACAAAATCGGCAAAGCGATTGCGGAAAAAACTCCCGAAACGATCATTTCAGGGATACCGTTGGTGGAAATCACACCAAGGACAAAGCTCAGCACCGCGTCACCACTCAACCCTTTAAGTTGTGCCAGGGCCGGGGCAAAAAAGAGATAGATCAATGTCATCACCGGAATGGTGTTGAACATGGCACCCGATCCTCCCAGGACCGCTCCCGCTATACCCAGGTGAACAGGCGTAAGGGCTTTGCCGCGTTTATTCATCACTTTTTTAAAGGCCTGCATGAGCAGCGCGGGTAAAAATCCGGTCAATATTCTTGGACCGAAAGCAATGATCAAAGCGAGGGCCGAACCGCTCGCCGTTCCCGGTACCGGAATGAGCGGTGAAAAGCAGAACGACAGCAGACTTGGGTTGATGCTGTTGTTGATGAGCGAGGTCAAGCCGAAGACCGCGCCGAGCGCGGCACCATAAGCCGGACCGAGCAGCAGCCCGCCGAGAATGACGGGGATGTGAACGCTCGTCGCTTTGATAAAAACCAATTGGATAAAACCGAGAGGCGTGAAGCTAAGCAAAAGAATAATGGCTACAAATAGTGAAAATATCACTTGCCGTTTTAGTTTGATTCTCTGCTGAGCGGGGTTGATAAGGGGATGTCTTTCAGATTCCATGTTTACCTCCTGCTGCCGTTCCCTCAGGATACAGCGCTGTAAAATGTGGATTTACCGCTTAAGCATATATTAAAAAAGCTTAAAAAAACAAGCCGGATGATCGTTTCCAAAACATTCTCACGTAATTTAATGCTAAAATGTTTGCATAAACAGTCCTTTTGTAGCGCGGGCGACTTATGCATCAAGTTTGTCTACAACGCTTTTTCTTTGCAAGGAGGCTTATGTCTACTTTACTTTCGGGAAAAACCATCATTTTGGGCGCTGGCGGAAGCATCGCCACTTACAAATTGCCGATGCTTGTTTCTTTATTGATCAAAGAGAACATGATCGTCCACCCCGTCATTACCAAAGCGGCCGCGCAATTCGTCACAGAAGCAGCGCTGACGACCATGTCAAAGCAAACGGTTTGGTATGACAGCTTTGATAAAGCCCCTCAGGGAATGATTCCCCATATCGATCTGGCCAAAGCGGCCGATATACTGCTCATCGCGCCTGCCTCCGCCAACCTCATTGCCCGCATTGCTCATGGTATGGCGGATGACATGCTGACCGATATCGTTTTGGCGGCTACCTGCCCAAAGCTGATCGTGCCGGCTATGAACACGCACATGTTCGAGAATGCTGCTACGCAGGCCAACCTCTCCATTTTAAGAGCACGAGGCTGGCAGATCATGGAGCCTGCATCAGGCATGCTGGCATGCGGGGATATCGGCCGCGGAAAGATGCCGGATCTCGACGACATCGTCCAGTGGCTGAAAGAGCTGATGGAACTCAATTCCCGAAAAGATTGGCTGGGGAAACGAGTGGTCATCACGGCAGGGCCGACCCGTGAAAAGATTGACCCTGTCAGGTTTATCAGCAACCATTCAAGCGGAAAAATGGGCTATGCCCTGGCCGAGGCAGCGTTCGCGAGAGGCGCGGATGTCAGTTTGATTTCCGGACCGGTCCAGCTTGCCAGACCGGAACAATTTGAGTTTATTTCGGTCGTGTCTGCCGCGGATATGGCAGCAGCCGTTTATGAAAAAATGCCTGACGCAGATCTGCTGATCATGGCGGCGGCGGTGGCTGATTTTACACCGTCTGAACCGCAGCTCGAAAAGATCAAGAAAAAAGCGGGCGAAACAGAAAGCAGCTTGCAGCTCAAACGCACTGAAGATATTTTGGCCACCGTGGCCAAAGATCGCAGACCCGGTCAAATTTTATGTGGTTTTGCCATGGAGACTGAGCATCTGCTGGAAAATGCCAGAAAAAAACTTCACGAAAAACAGGTGGATTTGATCTGCGCCAATTCACTGTCAGAAAGCGGCGCAGGTTTTGAGGTGGACACGAATGTGCTCACATTAATTGACCGTACGGGAGAAATCAGTCTGCCCTGCATGAGTAAACGTGCAGCCGCCGATGAAATTCTGGACCGCATCCTGCAGCTCGAAAGCAGCAGCTGAGCTGCGCCCATGAGAAACGTTGAACATTGGACAATGACTAAGGTCACACATCACAGGGAGAAACAACAATGGAAAAAATGATCACAAAATCCTATTTCAATGTTCCTGATTTTCAGGACATCCGCGAAATTCTTTACCGCACGATCAGCCGCTACCCTGATGAACCGGCCTTTATGTTTAAAGAAAACATCAAAGCACCCATTCAATCCATCAGCTATCACCATTTTGCCGCTGATATGGAAGCTCTGGGGACATATCTGATCGACCATGGCCTTAAAGATGAACGCTTTTCTATCATTGGAGAAAACTCTTATCCCTGGTCGCTCAGCTATTTGAGTGTCATCTGCGGTGCGGGTGTAGCGGTTCCGCTTGACCGGCTGCTGCCTGAAGGCGAAATACTGGAACTGCTGCAGCGCTCCAAACCGGCAGCGATTTTTTACGGAAAAGAATTCCATGAAATGATGCAGAAGATTTCAAGCCGGGTGCCTTCACTGCGCTTGTATGTCAATCTGGACGCACCCCTTGAAAGCGAAGTATCCGAGCTCAACGGGGCTAAGTTCATGGGCCTGGCCCAAATACTGGCCGAGGGCAAGGTCAAGCTTGAGAGCGGTGACACCCGTTACACCAAAGCCGAAATTGACCGGGAAGCGATGTGTACTCTGCTATATACGTCCGGCACCACCGCCCTGGCCAAAGGGGTTATGCTGAACCACCGTAATTTCTGCGTACAAGTCAGCGGCCTGGCCAGAGTCGTGCACTGGAAAATCGGCATCCGCAGCTTGTCGATTTTGCCTCTGCACCACACCTTCGAAAACACCTGCGGCTTGCTCATGATTCTCTTCTATGGCGGCACCATTTGTGAATGCAACGGCCTGCGTTATATTCAACAGAACATGGTGGAATACAAAATTCAGCTGATTATCGGTGTCCCCCTGGTCTTTGAAAGTTTTTATAAAAAAATTCAAGACGCGATTAAGAAGGGCGGCAAAAGCGATAAAGTCAAAAAAGGCATTAAAATCACCCGCACGCTCAGAAAACTGCACATCGATGTGCGCCGAAAAATATTCAAAGAGATTCTGGGCGCTTTCGGTGGAGAATTTTATCAGGGCATCTGCGGCGCGGCGCCCATCAATCCGGAAATCATCAGCTTTTTCGATGACATCGGTGTACAAGTTCTACAAGGCTACGGCATGACAGAAACCTCACCGGTCATTGCAGGCTGCAACCACCGAATATTCGTGCCGGGTTCCGTCGGACATCCCATCGCCGACACAGAGGTCGCAATCGATAACAATCAGCCCGGTGAAGAAGGCGAAATTTTGGTGCGCGGCGGAATTGTCATGATGGGTTATCTCAACGATGACGGGACGATCAATCGGGACAGTATCGATGAAGACGGATGGCTGCACACCGGTGACATAGGCCGACTGGGTGAGAAGGGCTGTCTTTTCATCACCGGCCGCGTGAAGTCGATGATCGTGCTGCCAACGGGTAAAAAGGTTTTCCCGGAAGAAGTTGAATATCTCATCAATCGCTCCGGCCTGGTGGCGGATTCCCTGGTTTGGGGAGAAGGCGAAGGCCAGGATGTCTTTGTCAGCGCCAAATTCGTGCTCAACCCTGAAGAATATAAAGATGAGCAGGGACAGCCCCTGGAACCGCATACGATCAAAGAGCGACTTGACAAGTTGGTGGCTGACGTCAACGCGGCTATGCCCAGTTTTAAAATGATTAAATATTACGTTTATTCCTTCGAAGACATGGTGCGCACCACGACCAAAAAAATCAAACGCAACGTGGAGCAGGAAAAAATCAAAGAAGCCTTGCAGGAAAATGCGACGCGCATCAAGGACTGGTCGGGCCGCAATATCGATGATCTGAGTAAAAAAACCCAAGAGGACCAGAATGCAGGCAAGCAAGCTTAAACAACGGAGTAGTTCATGAAGCGAGTGGAAGACATTCTGCACATCAGCCCGGAACGCGGCTTTTCAGCCAACAGCTATATATTGGAATTGCCCTCCTCCTCGATCGTGATTGATCCTTCTCAGGAACTGTTCACGCATCAGGCCATCAAGCAGGCGGCTAAAATTCAGCTTTTGGCCACACATGGTCACTTTGATCATGTCATGGCCGTGGATAAATGGCGGGAAAAGTTCTCCTGCCGGCTGAGCATCCATGAAGCGGATCAAAAACTGCTGACCGATCATGCGTTGAACGCTTCTTTTATGACGGCCCATCCGCACGATTATCAAGCCGCTGAGCTTACCTTCATTGATGGTCAAAGCATCGACTTGGGTGACGGCTACTATTTCAAAATCATTTATACTCCGGGGCACACCAGAGGCGGCAGTTGTTTTCTCCTCAGCCAAACAGATCTGACTGAGCCGCTCCTGCTTTTCTCCGGAGACACCTTATTCAGAGGCTCCGTGGGTCGCAGCGATCTGGCGACGGGCGACGGGCAAGTATTGCAGAAAAGCTTGAAAAAGCTTCTTACTGCTGCCGCGTCCTGGCCCCCGGAGCTCCCGGTTTACCCGGGACATGGTCCCGCGACCACAATTCCCTGGGAAATACGTCACAATCCCTGGCTCTGAGCCGCTGCTCATTTGTTTTGGCTCAGACCTGAGAAGTAATACACGAAAAACGGCCTTTCCACTTTTGCCTGAGTGAAATCGCTCAGCGAAGTGAGAATCATATGCCCATAGGAGGTATTCCATGCCCGTCAATCTAAACAGCCCTTTGATCGAAGTGAGAAAAATCAAGGACCTGCGTGAAATGTTGAAAGGTTCGGTTGAACTTCACGGAGAAAAGACCGCTTTCATGACGAAGCCGGTCAAGGGCGAAGCCTACGTCCCGGTAAGCTTTATGCGCTACGGTGCGGATGTCGAAGCTGTCGGAACCGCTTTGCTGCAGCGCGGCTTTAAAAAGGATGCACGCATCGCGATCGTCGCTGAAACGCGCTACGAATGGTATGTGAGCTACCTGTCCGTTGTGAACGGTGAAGCGGTCGTGGTCCCGCTTGATAAAGAACTGCCTGCTCATGAGCTGGAGCATATGCTGAAGGTTGCCGAAGTTTCCTGCGTTTTTTACGCGAGCACATTCGAGAAAACCATCATAGGCGCCGCTCAAAATTTACCCAAGCGGCAGCTTCTGGTCGCTTATGATGCGGTCCCTGAAAATATCAGCCTGGCGAAAGGTCAAAGCGTCATTTCATTCGACGACTTAAGAAAAGAAGGACAAGCTGTATTGGAGACGGGCGACACTTCAATGGCGAACCATCCAATTGACCCCGAGGAGATGCGAATTCTATTATTCACATCCGGTACGACCTCAGTGGCCAAACCCGTCATGCACTGCCACCGCAGCATATGCGCGAATCTCATGGCCATGTGTCAGATGATCGATATCAAAGTGGACGACGTGTTCTTGTCGGTTTTACCCTTGCACCATACCTACGAATGCACCTGCGGCTTTCTCTGCCCGGTCTACCGTGGTTCCACGATTGCGGTATGTGAAGGCTTGCGCTACATCGTTAAAAATTTAAAAGAGTCTCAGTGCAGTGTCATTTTGACGGTGCCGCTCATGCTGGAGGCTTTCATGCGCGGTATCTGGAAAAATATCAAAGCGGATCCCAAGCAGGAAAAACTGGTCATGCGGATGATCAAGCTCTGCAGCACTTTAGGAAAGGTAGGAATTCGTCCCAACAGAACTGTGTTTGATAAGATCCATCAGAACTTCGGGGGGAAATTGAGGCTCTTGATTGCCGGAGGCGCGGCGATCGATCCGCAGGTACTGGAAGACTTTGACCATTTCGGTTTTGTCGCGCTGCAAGGTTACGGCCTCACTGAGTGCGGTCCCATTCTCGCTTTGAATCGTCTCGAGGCGAGAAAGAACAACTCGGCCGGCTTGCCTTTGCCGGGGGTGGATGTAAAAATTATTGATCCTGACGAGTATGGGATCGGTGAGATCGTTGGCAAAGGGCCCAACATCATGCTGGGTTATTGGAATGAACCCGCAGCGACTGCGGCGGCCCTGGAGGGCGGCTATTTTCATACGGGTGATTTAGGGTATCTGGATGAAGACGGTTTTGTGATCATCAGTGGGCGAAAAAAGAACGTGATCGTAACTAAAAACGGTAAAAACATCTATCCGGAAGAACTGGAATTCGCACTCTGCCGCAGTGATTTGATCAGTGAAGCGCTCGTCACCGGTGTGCTGACAGATAGCGGTGATTACGACATCTGTGCAGAAATCTTCCCGAACGAGGAAGCCCTGCGAGCGCTGCAAGGCGGTTCCATGCCCGAAGGGGAGGACTTACGCGCTCAGATCGAAGCGGTGGTCAAAGAGGTGAATACACAGCTGGTTCCTTATAAGAAAATCAAACAATTTACGCTGCGGGACAGTGAATTTGAAAAAACCACTTCAAAAAAAATCATCAGAAAATACCAGAGCTAAGTGGTTCTCTTCAACGAAAAATCATGCGAATCCTATTTGATATACAAGGTTCGATTACTGCATGTTGCACAATAATGTATAATATATTTGTGAAATTAGTCAATAGAAAACCTCTTTCAAGGTAAAACTTGTGCAGTGGTACGGAGTTTGAATCGGGATATTTTCATCAGTCAAAAACGCTGATATACTAACGATGAATTCTAAGGAACAAATACACGGTCACGTAGTGCCAAAAGGATTCACTGCGATGAAGAAGACCGATCCATAATACTGGAGGTATTATAAGATGAAATTATTTAATGTTGATGTGGAAGCTTTTCAAAAGTTGATTTCCAGCTGCAAGGGTGTTGTTACACTGGTTACAGAAGATGGAGACCGTTTGGTTACAAACTCCATGCTGTCCGCTCTTGTTGGTTTTTCAGCGATCCTGTCTGTTGCTGAAGCGAAAGAAATTGAGATTGAATGTGAAGATCCTGAAGACCGCGCGAGAGTGTTGGAGTTCATGATGCAATATCGTTCCGATAAATAAAACAAGATTCTCCTGAAACAAGGTTGATTACATAGACAAGAGGACAATGGCTTAACCGGCAATTGTCCTCTTGTTTTTGTTTTCAGACTGCAATCTGTGGGATGTGTTTGGTAAACGCTGGTTTTCTATAGTGAATTACTTCGCAAAAGCCTTGTCGAGTGCTTTAAAAGCCTCTTCGTAGTAGCGGATACTATCATAAAGCTTGTCGATTTCCACATACTCACCGTTTTGATGGGCGAGTGATTCATCACCCGGAAAGCCCGGTCCGAAAGCCAAGGTGTTGGGAATACTGCGCGCATATGTGCCTCCGCCAATGGCCAGTGCCTCGTCTTTGGCACCTGAAAGACGTTGATAAACGCCTTCGAGACTGGAAACCAGGGGGTGGTCTTTGGGGAAGTAGAGGGGAGGTGAGTTCGACAAGAGCTCAAACTGACCCCCGGCTGAGCGAACTGCTTCAGTGATTTGATCAATGATGACTTGTCCGTCGTGTGTAACAGGATAGCGCACGTCGCAGACTAAAGTCGCCTGCTGCCCATCAAAGTCGAGGACACCGGTGTTGAAGGTGAGCGCTCCGGACACCTCATCGCTGCCTTTGATACCCATGCCCTCGCCGGAGTAGGATAGGCCGATCAGCCTGTTATAAAATTCAACGAAAGTATTGACAGAGGAGGCTGCCGCGAGTTTATGCGCGGCCTGGTCCATGGCAAGTGATATTGCATTTTTCGCTAACTCAGGCATTGAGGCATGTCCCATGATACCTGCCACATTTTCTGTATACTCACCGGAGGCATCCTGCCAAGTGAGGTCACATTTTCCGGGAATCACATTCGATCGGCTGCCGGCTTTAGCTGCGATGAGCCGCAGGGCTCCACGCTCTCCTTGCTTTTCTGAGAATTTGATTCTGAACGCCAACATGCCCTTTTCAGCGTGAATGACCGGGAAATCAGCATCTGCCGTAAAAGCAGCGACAGGTAATTCAGCCCGTTCGCGGTAGTGTTTCATGCACATTGAACCGGATTCTTCATCCAGCCCCAAAATAAGCTGGATTTTAAAATTGGTCTCGTACGCTGAGTCTTTTAGGCGCTTCATGGCCAGATAAACCGCCACGGCCGGACCCTTGTCATCACTGCTGCCGCGCGCAATCAAGCGACCATTTTCAAGCCTGGGTGAAAATGCGTCCGTCCACTCACCCTCCGGGACGACATCGAGATGGCAGATCCCCGCGATACCGGCTTTGTCCTCCGGTCCGAATTCAATGACGCCGGCGTAACCGTCGTAGCGCCTTGTGCGAAAACCATCCGCTTCCGCCTGAGCCAAAAAATGCTCCAGTGCCTCAAGCGTTTTGACCCCGAAAGGCGCACCCGCTGACGCTTCAGCTTTTACGCTGGGGATACTGACCTGCTCCGATAATAGTTTGATCATGAACTCTTTTTCGCTGTTGATTTGCATTTCAAGCCTCTTTCTATAGCATAAATCATCTATGCGACGATTATTATTCAATGGTGTAAGTATATGAAAAGTTGTCGAGTTTTGCCATAATAAGAAGCAATAAAGATACAGCGGGAGTCACTTGTGATTGATTTATCAAGGTTGACAACAAAAGGAGCATACCATGGCAGTAACATTTATATGTGGACATCTACATCCCGACACGGATTCTGTGGTTTCCGCGCTGGCCGCTGAGGAGCTGTTTACTCGTCAGGGAGCGCATGTTCTGGCCGTAAGAGGTGGTCCGCTGAACCCGGAAACCACGTGGATTCTGCGCCGCTTTAAGACCGAAGTGCCGCCCGAAATTCGCGATGTGCGTGTACAGCTCCGCGATCTTGACTACGATAAAGTCAAGCCCCTGCAGTCGGATATGCCGCTGTGGCAAGCCTGGGAAGAAGTTGATGCCTCCGGTAATCAGTCCAAACCGGTACTGGACAGCGAAGGAAAGCTGACTGGGGTTTTGTCTGCGGGCGCTTTTGCAAGTCTGCTTTACACAAACGATATTTCACAGCCGCGTCCCATCAACGGCAGACTGCTGCTGCAAGCGATCAATGGGCGCTGCAGCGGGGTGATGCCGGAAGTATTACAAATTCCCTTCGCCTGGTCGGGTCGGTCGGCTCAACCCATTCAAGAAAACGCGCTGGTATTCGCGGAGATTCTGGTCGAAGAGCAAATTTCACGCGCGGTCAAGGCTAAAGCAATGGGTTTTGTCATGTGCTATATCTCCGACGAAGAAGGAGATTTGTTGAGATTGAAATGGGAGAGGCGTTTTCAAGAAGAGGGTATGCTGCTCATCACGACCCCCCTCGACCCGTACACTGCGCTGACCAAAGCGATGCTCAGCATTCCGGTCAAAGATGTGCTCTTGAGTTCGAAAATGATCAGTTTCCATGAAAATGACGCACTGGACGATGTCAAACAAGATATGCTCAGCTCTCGCTATCGCTCTTATCCTGTCCTGGATAATCACGGAAACGTACTGGGCATGGTCGCGCGTTATCACTTGCTGCAGCCGCAGCGTAAGAAAGTCATCCTGGTCGACCACAACGAACGCTCACAAGCGGTTCGAGGCCTTGATCAAGCGGAAGTCAAAGGAATTATCGATCACCACCGTCTGGGTGATATTCAGACCACGGGGCCGATCTTGTTCCGCAATGAAACGGTGGGCTGCACCTCGACCATCATTGCCAAAATGTTCCGGGAAAGCGGACTTGAGCCGACGCCCAGAACCGCGGGCATGATGTGCTGCGCCATCCTTTCGGATACGGTGCAGTTCAAATCCCCGACTTGTACACGGCAGGACATCGACATCGCACAGTGGCTGGCAGAACTAGCCGGTGAGGATGCCAACGCATTAGGTGCGGAAATGTTTTCACTTTCGCATCAGTTGAAGTCAGATAATCCGGAGGAACTCCTCTTCGCTGATTTCAAGGAGTTTTACTTCGGTGAGGTCAAGGTGGGGGTCAGTCAGGTTTCTGTCATGAATTTTTCAGAACTCGAACCGATTCTGGCCCGTATGAGCGAAACAATGCTGGACATTATTCCCAAGCAGCGTTTCGACCTTCTGCTCTTTATGGCGACGGACATCAAAAACGAGGGAACCTGGCTTTATTACGCCGGCTCACACCTGAAAGAACTTGGAGAAGCCTTCAATGTTGAGTTGTCTGATGAGTCCGGACATTTTTTCCTGCCGAACGTCATGAGCAGAAAAAAACAGCTGATTCCTGCTCTGGGAGAAGCTTTTGTCTGAGTTGAGGAGTGAAAGGACGAGATGAACCTGAGTAAAGCAAGTCCCGTGCCCCTCGATACGGGAAAAAAGGAATATTTCATCAACACACGAGGCATGACTTTGCGCGGCCTGATTGCTTTGGCTCTGGCCTTGCTCTTCATGCTGATGATCTATTTGAATCAGACCGGACCTCAGCCAAGTGTGCTCGCTGCACTTGCCTTGACGCTATTGGTGGCCTTGGCCGGCTTTGTCGCTCTGGCGAGTCTCAAGGGGGCGGGTATCAAGCAACCCATTATCATCCTTGACGCGGAACGTTTTGTGTTTCGTCCGTTCAGTGGACAAGCCTTCAACTATGCGTGGAAGGAAATCGACTCGCTCGCGGAGGCAATGGTCGAAAAGCGCAGCAACCGCTCGGGTCTTACTCTGAAAGAGCCGGAATTGCAGATTAGCACTCGAAACGGGCAGCGGCATACCATCATTTTACGAAGCATCAAAGACAGGCGGCAGTTTGTTGAGGATGCCCTCCTGTTTTTTCATCAAGGCAAGTCAAGTTGACGCAAAGAGCTGCAGGATGTAAAATATCACTAATTAGTAAGAAAAATAAAATTTCAAGAGGAGACCGATCATGGAAAGAAGCATTCAAAAACAAGTCAGAGGCCAAAATGCAATCGACGGAGCAGGAGTGCACCTGGTCCGCGTTTTGGGTCACGGCACGGTTGAGGCTTATGACCCATTTCTCATGCTGGACTCGTTTGACAGCCATAACCCAGCCGATTATACCGCTGGCTTTCCCATGCACCCGCATCGTGGTATCGAGACCATCAGTTTCCTCGCTGAAGGGGCGATGACTCACCGCGACAGTATCGGAAACGAAGACACCGTCACCTCGGGAGAGGTGCAGTGGATGACCGCAGGATCGGGCATCATGCATGAAGAAAAGCTGCCTGCGTCCAAGCGTATGCTCGGAGTCCAGCTGTGGCTGAATATGCGTAAAGAAGATAAAATGGCCAGTCCGGATTATCATGCTATCAAAGCAGCTGACATTGAAGAAATCCCTTTGGAAAATGGAAAATTAAAACTTCTGGTCGGGCAGTACGAAGGACATCAAGGATATCAAGCCAAACATCTACCCCTGGACTATTATGACATCAAGCTTGATGCAGGTGGTCAAATCGAAATAAAAACGGAGCCCAAGAAGATGGTGCTAATTTTCACTCTTGAAGGTGACGCTCAGGTCGCTGGAGAATTTGTAGCTGAAAAAACCGCGCTGCGCATGAGTGATGGGGATACGGTTAAAATCGCTGCCACGGATACAGCAGCAGAGCTTCTTTTCATGAGCTCAGATCGCCTTGAGGAACCGGTGGCCTGGGGTGGACCAATTGTGATGAACACGCGAGCTGAACTTGAGCACGCCTTCGACGAACTGCGTAACGGCACTTTCCTAAAAGAAAGTCTTCACTACGAAAACTAAGCAGTATTTTCCCGGTAGAGCATTGAAGGACCCAAACAGTCACAGCACGTGCGAGGCTTGCTGTGGCTTTTTTGTTCCGGGCAGTGGAAAAATTTTTGAGATACGGCTCGAATTTTGTGTTTTGCGGATTATCATGACTCTTGGCGTATAATTAACACAAATAATACAAATGTGAGATTGCTCGTGGAGGAAACGAAATGAAAAAACGGCTTACAGAAGCGTTGATTGGTGGCGCCTTGCTGGGAATCATCTGTGTGGTGGGAGCCTATATACGCTCCGGTTCCTCCGCTGACCCCATTTTCATTTTTTCACTTTGGTACAATCGCGTCATTATTGGGCTCGTCGTCGGTGCACCCTGGCCGGATAGCATCCGCGCTCAAGCCATCATGCGCGGAGCTCTTCTGGGTCTCCTGGTCTCGTTCGCGTTTTACAGTTCAACGGGGTTTGTTGATCCGGTCAGTTTTCTTGCAGGCGTCCTTTACGGAGCGATTCTCGAAGTATGGCTGACCCGTTCGAAAAAGTAATTTTTGTGATTCAAAGCAGCGTGGACTAGCGATACAATAAATCAGAAGTTGTTGGACCCATAATTCATGGCCTGTACAGGGCAGGCTATGTGAGCAAAGGAGGCACCAGATGACCGAAGAAAGCATGCACCCTTCTTATGATGGAACACGTTTACGCGTGCGCAAGGACCTGGTGAACGATCCCAAAGCGGTTGTCGTCATCGCCCATGGCTTGTGTGAGCACCTCAATCGCTATGATCATTTTGCCGGCCAATTGAATGAGAATGATTACAGTGTCTATCGCTACGATCAGCGCGGACACGGCAAGTCTGAAGGCGCCAAAGTGTTTTTCGCTGACTTCCACGAAATGCCGGATGACTGTGAAAACATTTTTTCTCTCGCCAAAGCAGAAAATCCGGGCAAAAAAGTCTTCGTTTTCGGTCACAGCATGGGGGGTGAAACCGTCACTCTGTTCGGCACGATTTACCCCGGCCTAGCCGATGGGCTGATTCTCTCCGGAGCTTTGACTCGCTACAATCATCCCTTGATGGGCACTGATTTCCCTATTCCGGCCCCGGCAGACCATTATGTGGAAAATGCGCTGGGGGAAGGGGTATGCAGTGATCCGGAGGTGGTCGCGGCGTATGTAAAGGATCCTCTGGTAGAAAAACAAATCAGCATCGGTTTGATCAACCAGATTTTTGCAGCGGTCACGTTCCTGAAAGACAAGGGCCCCAAGTTCCTCGACCCTGTTTTGATTTTACATGGAGCGAATGACGGCTTGGTTTCTTACAAAGACTCACTGCAGCTTTTCGATGAAATTGCTTCTGCTGATAAGAGCCTGAGAATTTATTCACAGCTCTTCCACGAAATTTTGAATGAACCGAGCAAAGCCGAAGTCATCGCGGATATCCTGCAGTGGCTGGACAAGCACATCTAGAGTACATGCAAGGTTTTTCAATCATTCTGCAGACGTGATCTGTGATGCCTTTCAAAGCGGTTTTTACCCTTCAATTATGTCCCCAGCCCTGTCCGAAATCCTGCTCGCTGCTGCCGTGACCATAATTCGATCAAAGGGGGCTTGTTAACGACCAGTGAATATTTCACCTCCCGTAAACAAGTACGAGAGAACTCCCTAATCCAAAAATAGTCCTCGCATCAGAATCACTTATTTCACACATGTAATAGTAATAACACGGGGGGGTGACATAATCGCTGATTACTTAGGGGGTGACATAATCGCTGATCTCTCACAAAAACGGTAAAAAACAATTGACAAATGTTCGTTTATACAACAAAATCGTATAAAATAAGAATTAAAAGCGATGACAAGGAACCAGTACCAGTGCGGTCACTTCATTACAGAGAGCTTTCGGTTGGTGCGAGAAAGCAGGATGAGACACACTGCGAATTCCTCTTGAGAGCTGCGAACTGAAAGGCGAGTGCCCTGTAGGTTCTGCCGGAGTCCAACCGTTAATGTGGAGGGGCAGCAGTCGTTGCTCGCTAAGGTTGTATTATTTTACAACGAAGACAAGGTGGTACCGCGAATGAACATTCGCCCCTGTTATTAATACAGGGGCGTTTTTTATTGCTAAAAAACATTGAACCGGTAACGGTTTTAGTGAATATAATTATTATGAGGAAAAATGTATGAAAAAGTATGCAAAAGTGTTAACCCTGGTTCTCACGGCCGCCCTCTTGCTCAGCGTTGCAGCTTGTGCGCAGGCAGCGCCAAAAACGGAAAAATTGAGTATTGGTGTTCTGCAGTATGTTGACCATGTCGCGCTTGATGCTTCTAAAGATGGCTTTATCGCCGCTTTGAAAGACAACGGCTATAACGACGGCGCAGAAATTACGATTGACTATCAGAATGCACAGGGCGATGCGGCCAATGTATCAACCATCAGCGACCGCTTTGTAAGCAATAAAGTCGATCTCGTTCTTGCGATTGCAACGCCCGCAGCACAGAACATCGCAGGCAAAACAACAGATATCCCGATTTTGGGTACGGCGATTACTGATTACGAGGTGGCGCGCCTTGTCGATTCGAACGAGGCTCCCGGGGGGAATGTAAGCGGTACGACCGACATGAACCCAATTAAAGAGCAGATCGACCTGCTTGTAAAACTGGTTCCGAATGCAAAAACAGTCGGTGTACTCTATACTTCGAGTGAAGATAATTCGATTCTGCAGGCGCAGATAGCGAAAGATGCCATTGAAAAATCAGGCCTTGAATATGTTGAAGTGACCGTATCCAATTCGAATGAAGTGCAGCAGGCGACCCAATCGATTGTCGGGCAGTGCGATGCAATCTACATACCCACTGACAATATCTTTGCTTCGGCCATGCCGGTGGTGCATGGGGTAACTTCGCAGTCGAAAACACCGGTCATCTGCGGCGAATCGGGCATGGTCAACACCGGCGGTCTCGCTACCTTGGGCATAAACTATTACGATTTAGGCTACCAGACCGGACTGATGGCTGTGAAAATTTTCAAGGGTGAAGCAAAGACGTCAACCATGCCGATCGAGTCGGCTAAAGGCTTTGATTTTGCCATCAACGGCGCAGTCGCCGCCGAAATCGGAATCGAAATCCCTGCCGATCTGCAAAAATATGTAATTCCGGCAAAGTAAATATGCATTAAACAGAAACGAGTGATATCATGCTGCAAATTCTTTTAGGAGCCGTCACGCTTGGCCTTTTGTGGGCCGTGATGACCATCGGTGTCTACATTACCTACCGTATTTTAAACATTGCTGATTTAACGGTTGAGGGGAGCATAGCCATGGGTGCTGCCATCGCTGCACAGGCGATTTACAACGGCATCAACCCTTATGCGGCTACGTTCCTCGCTATGTTGGGCGGTATGGCGGCCGGCCTTTGTACCGGAATTTTACACACGAGGCTTAAAATCCCCGCCTTGTTGTCGGGTATTTTAACGATGATTGCGCTCTATTCGGTCAATCTGCGAATTTTGGGTAAGGCCAATCTTTCGCTGCTGCGCCTTGATACGGTCTACACCGTAATTCAAAAAACGGGGCTCGGTGGGCTGCCGCTGTTTGAACAGCTGGGTATTGGCCGAATGGTGCCGGTCATTGTTTTGGGTCTTTTGAGTGTGTTTGGAATTCTGGGAATTTTGTACTGGTTTTTCGGCACCGAGGTCGGCTGTGCGGTGCGCGCAACGGGCAATAACCCGCAGATGGCGAGGGCGCAGGGAATTAATACCGATCACATGATTCTTTTGGGTCTTCTTATCAGTAATGGCCTTGTGGCAGTCAGCGGTGCGCTGATAGCACAACAGCAAAGTTTTGCGGATGTCCAGATGGGAATTGGATCGATCGTGATCGGTTTAGCGTCGCTGATCATCGGCGAGGTGCTGTTTGGGAAAAAGAACTTTTTCGTTCGTTTGCTTTCGCTGGTGTTCGGAGCAATTACCTATCGGGTAATCATCGCGCTCGTTCTTGAAATGGGAATGCCGGCCAACGATCTTAAACTGTTTACCGCCATTACCGTCGCTGCCGCGCTGGCGCTGCCGGTGTTTAAAACGGGGATGCTGCCGATGAAAAAAGCAAAAAAGGGAGGGGAAGGCTAATGCTGACAGTCAGCGGAATATCGAAAACCTTTTATAAAGGGACGGTAAATGAGAAAACAGCACTGCGCAATTTGAGCCTTACCCTAAATTCAGGTGATTTTGTCACGTTGATCGGCGGCAACGGCTCGGGCAAATCAACGCTGCTGAATTGTATCGCCGGGGTGCATGCCGTCGACGAGGGATCGATCGTTATCGATGAGATGGATGTGACAAAATTTTCAGAAAATAAGCGCGCAGGCGTCTTGGGCCGTGTTTTTCAAGATCCGATGGTCGGGACAGCGGGCAAAATGGGAATAGAAGAAAACTTAGCTCTGGCTTTCCGTCGGGGACACCGTCGCGGTTTGAGATGGGGGATCACTCATAAAGAGAGAGAACTATATAAAGAATTGCTGTACCCACTCGATTTGGGGCTGGAAAATCGCCTGAGTGCCAAGGTAGGGCTGCTTTCGGGCGGTCAGCGGCAGGCGCTGACGCTGCTGATGGCAACACTGAAAAAGCCCAAGCTGCTGCTGCTCGATGAACATACCGCAGCACTTGACCCCAAAACGGCGGCCAAGGTGCTTGAATTAAGCGATAAATTTATCCTTGAGGGCAGCCTGACCGCGCTCATGGTGACCCATAATATGCGTGACGCCATAAAGCACGGCAACCGCTTAATTATGATGTATGACGGACGTGTCATCCTGGATATCCGGGGTGAGGAAAAACAAAAACTCACGGTAGAAGAGCTTTTGCAGCGCTTTGGCAAGGCCAGCGGTGAAGAATTTTCAAACGACCGAGCACTCTTGTCGTAAGTATATTGATAAAAAGTGAACTTTGTCGATAAAAAAGACGACTGACCGAAAATAGAGGTCAGTCGTCTTTTTGTCATTGTGTGAATAAACAGGCATTTCACACAAACAAAAAGAGTTCCTTGCGGAACTCCTCATAACTGGTCGAGGTGAAGGGACTCGAACCCCCGACATCCTGCTCCCAAAGCAGGCGCGCTAGCCAACTGCGCTACACCTCGTTTTACTTGAGCGATTTTATCACGAAAATACCGTTCCCGCAAATATTATAGTCGATACGAAAGTGTGACTTTGTCAGTGTGTCGAGGTAAAGAGGATCTGATGTGCCAAATGCCTATGACACAAGTTTAAATACGTTTGAAAAGCCCGCAGCTGGGCCTCACGACATTTATGCCTCAGCGCGCAAATCAGCAAGTTCGGGATTCCGATCGAACTTAGCTTTTACGAATGAACATTGAGGAATGATTTTCACCTGCTCCTCTTTGGCAAAATCAATCAGTGTTTCGAATAGTCTTGATCCGATTCCCTTTCCTTCCAGCGAAGGATCGACGACAGTGTGGTCGGCCAATATGACACCCTCTCTGAGATTTTTATAACTTATGTAGGCAAGTGGCTGCTCTTTTTCACCAATATAAAACATGCCTTGTGCTTTCTTGATCAATAATTCCTCCATGGATGGGACCTCCGTTTTTTTCTATTATAGCTTTGAGCTGGAAAAAATGCGCTATAATCTTGGAGATATGAAGCAATAGCAAGCGCCGGCAATCACGGAATTTTACAAGTGTTTTGGTTTTGGAGGTCAGTAGATGCAGATTTTGGAACGCCTGACAGTTGGCTTTACCGGCTTTACGTGGCAGCACGGAGTAATGCTGTTGATCGGTTTGCTGTTGATTTGGTTGGCAATCAAGAAAAACTATGAGCCAATGCTGCTGCTGCCAATGGGCTTTGGCGCGATCATGACCAACATTCCGGGTTCGTATGCAATAGGTGAGCATGGTTTTTTAACTGTTTTATATGACTTCGGGATTGCGAACGAGCTTTTTCCGATTTTGATCTTTATCGGTGTGGGTGCAATGATTGATTTCGGCCCGCTTTTCAAACAACCGATCATGTTGTTTTTCGGAGCTGCCGCGCAGTTGGGCATCTTTGTGGCCATGCTGCTGGCCGCCGCGACAGGGGTCTTCACCATTCAGGAGGCCGGTGCAATCGGCATCATCGGAGCAGCGGACGGCCCGACCTCGCTTTTTCTGGGACAACTGTTCGCCCCTAAATATTTCGGAGCGATCGCGGTGGCGGCCTATTCCTACATGTCACTGGTCCCCATCATTCAACCACCTGTGATCCGAGCACTTACCACCAAAGCAGAGCGCCGTATCCGCATGGATCAAGACTTTGATGCACAAGTCTCTAAAACCGTAAAAATCCTGTTTCCAATCGTCGTGACACTGATCGCCGGTTTTATTGCACCTGTATCAGTGCCTCTAATCGGTGGGCTTATGTTTGGTAATCTGGTTCGGGAATGTGGCGTGCTTGAACGTCTGTCGCTGGCTGCCCAGAATGAACTTTCCAGCCTCGTCACGCTGCTTCTGGGTATCACGATCGGCTCTACGATGACAGCCAAAGATTTCGTGCAAGTCAACACAATGATCATCATGGGGATCGGCCTTCTGGCCTTCGTTTTTGACACCGCCGGCGGGGTCTTGTTCGCCAAGTTCGTCAATTTGTTCTTGAAGAAAAAAATCAACCCCATCGTTGGAGCCTGCGGTATTTCAGCCTTCCCGATGTCTGCGCGAGTAGCTCAAAAAGTGGCTCAGGAAGAAGATCCGACCAATTTTATTTTAATGCCTGCAATCGGTGCGAATGTGGCAGGTCAAATCGGTTCAATCATCGCCGGAGCGATTGTGCTCGCGGTTCTGAGTTAAGAGGTAAAAGATGAATTATTTGAATTTCGTCAACTTGAACTTAGTCCATCCGCCTGAATATTTTGAAACATTTTTCGGAACAGACAGTCTGATTTTACAAGCGCTGCAAGTCATGGGCTACGGTGTGAGTGCGGTGTTTTTGGTTTTGGCGCTCTTCTTCGGCATCATTACGGCGATGAAGAAGATCTGGCCTGCAGACCTGGATGAATAACAGGAATCAGTTCAGCAGCACAAACATGCACAGGCACGGTATTGGCCTATACACCGGTATTCAAAGCTTGAGTGTGCGCAGGTATGCTTTTGTCTCATCACTGACTTGAAAACTCTCTATGGCTTTTTGAATCGTCTTGTTGTGCGTCCACTTTCCCAGCCTCTGCTCTTGAAGATAGGGCAGGGCAGCGTCGTGCTGCTTAATCAACGCGGTACAAAAATACCAGGCGGCCATCATTTTCACGTAATAATCATCGTGTTGGATTTTGGCCACACGCGCCAACATTTCCGCTTGACAATCTTGATCTAAATAATTGCTCATCAGCAGTCCCACAGCATAACGAACGGTGTAGGGGTGTTCGGACTGAATCCAAATTTTTATTCGTTCATAGATTTCCGCGCTGTGCTTCTTAAAAACCCGAGGCGGGCTCTGATCACATGTCGCCCAATTGTCGATGTACGGAAGAAAGGCTTCGACGTATTTCAAAGCGGTCGAAAAATCTTTTATACCTGCGACGAGAAAACCGTGCAGCTGATTTTCTTCAAAGTATCGATGTGGCAAAAGTTCTAAAAAAATTTCGGCCGCAGCATCTTCAGCAAAAGCCTTGGCATACGCGCGCAGCGCCGGGGTCCGCACCCCTATAAAAACCTCCCGGTCGAGATTCGGTACCAATTTTTCAATAAAGGCTTTGTACTTAATATCTTGAAGCGAAAATAACTCAGCCTGCACGCTTTGCGCCAGTTGTTCATTTCCCATATCGATCAACCCTCAAGCTTTCGTTTTGCCATCATTTTCTTAAATCAGCTGCACTTTCGCCTTCTTCATCATACGATAATAAGATTCAGGGAGCGGTTTATCCGTAATCAGAACATCAATGTTTTTAGCCGTGGCAAAAGTGTACGGCATCGAATAATTCAGTTTACTGACATCCATCAAACACACCACTTTTTGGGCTTTTCGAATGATCAGTTTTTTAAGTTCCGCCTCTTGATAATCCCCGCAGGTGAAGCCGTTCTTAAGCGAGCAAGCCGAAGCTCCAATGAAAGCGATATCGATATTGATGGTTTTGGTATAAGATTTAGCGTTGTTTCCGGATAGGGCAAAAGTGTCTCGATTCAGCTGTCCGCCGGTCAAGTTGACGCGCACATTATGATTGTTGGCCAGGGCGATGGCGACATAAGGGGCCGGTGTGAGCACAAAGATATTATTGTCGGGCAGGTTGGAGGCAAGCTGCACGCAAGTCGTGCCGGAATCAATGTAGATCGACCTGGCCTCATTCGCGATCAAAGTAGCCTTGTCCGCGATGATCTGCTTACTTTGGGCACGTTCTGCGGCACGCTGTATATAGGCGGGCTCCTTGATCATTGCCTGGCTGGAAAGAGGTCTGGCTCCGCCGCGATACCGTTGTATATGGGCATTCTTTTCAAGCAGGTCCAAATCACGTCTAATCGTCATGCTGGAAACATCGGGGTAAAGGTCAAATAATTCGTTTAATGAAACGTCACCTTTTTCCATGATGTAGCTGAGTATTCTGTTTTGCCTTTCCTGTATCATCCGCTGCTCCTTAGCTGCTCGGGTTCGGGCCGGCACCGGGATCTGAAAAATTTATAAAAAAAATCAAATATTCAATGTGAAAATTACAGAGTAAATTCGTGTTAACTTGGACTGCTGTTGTCTTTTCAGCATCATAACACAAGCTTTGATACAATCAAACTGTCATGTAAAATAAGTTCAAGAAGCCCATGAGCAGGGCTTTTGTGTTAATTTATCAAATTAAATCAGGCAAAATAAAAATGAATCGACGGCGGGAAAATATTTACATTTCTTATTGTGCGAGTCAATGTTAAAATAAACACAAATTGACATCAAACAATTACTTTTGTTAAAAACAAAGCTCGTTTGAGCTTAAAACATTAGAGCAATCTGAGAAAGCAGGAATTTTTTATGAAAACCACAGCCGTTCGCATGTATGGAAAAGAAGACTTACGACTTGAGACTTTTGACTTACCCCCAATTAAAGAAGACGAAATTTTGGCACACATCGTGTCAGACAGCATTTGCATGAGTTCGTACAAGGCAGCCAAACAAGGCTCTGACCATAAACGTGTACCTGATGATATCGCGACCAACCCGGTTATCGTCGGACACGAATTCTGCGGTGAGATCGTTGAAGTTGGTGCCAAGTGGGCAGATCAGTTCAAAGCGGGCGACCGTTTTGCCATTCAACCGGCCATCAATGATCCCAAAAATATCTATGCAGCTCCCGGTTACAGCTTCCCCTACATCGGCGGAAACGCGACCTACGTTATCATCCCGGCCATCGTTATGGAACGCAATTGCCTCTTGAACTATGAGGGTGACGCGTTTTTCTATGGTTCTCTGGCTGAACCGGTTTCTTGTATCGTTGGTGGCTTTCATGTCAATTATCATACCCGCCCGGGTTCCTATGTTCACGAGATGGGTATCGTAGAAGGCGGTGACATGGCGCTTCTGGCAGGTGTCGGCCCAATGGGACTCGGTGCAATCGATTACGCTATCCATAATCCCAGAAAGCCTCGTTTGCTGGTCGTCACAGACATCGACCAGGCACGTTTGGATCGCGCAGCCTCAATATACACAGTTGAAGAAGCGGCCAAAAATGGCGTTGAACTTAAATATGTCAACACCGGCAATGTGGCTGATGTACCTGCGTTGTTGAAATCTTTCACCAAGGATGGAAACGGGTTTAATGACGTTTATGTTTACGCACCGGTCGCTCCTGTAGTTGAGCAAGCCGACGCAATTTTGGCTTATGACGGCTGCCTGAACTTTTTCGCCGGGCCGACAAACCCTGATTTCAGCGCGAAATACAATTTTTACAATGTCCATTACAATGCGACACACGTCGCCGGAAACAGTGGTGGTACAACGGATGACATCATTGAATCCCTGGAAATGATGAGTCAGGGCTCACTGGATCCTGCCTCGATGATTACCCACGTGGGCGGCCTGGATGCCGCGATCGAAACCACACTGAACCTGCCATCAATTCCCGGTGGTAAAAAACTTCTTTACACAAATATTTCGATGCCTCTGACTGCGCTCAAAGATTTGGGCGAATTGGGAAAAACAGATCCAATGATGGCTGAACTTGACCGTCTGGTTACCGCCAATAAAGGCCTCTGGTGCGCTGAAGCAGAAAAGTATCTTTTGGCTCATGCTACAGCCCTTAACGTATAAATCAACACAAAGCCGGTTTCCAAGGGGGATCCGGCTTTCTTTCCCAATTAAGATTTTTTCGAAGTGAAACTACAGTGAACAAAATTAATACGGAGGCCTTTGCATGGACCAAGTCAAGAATGAAGCAGAAAAACGCCGCTTAGCAGCCAGTTTCGCACCCGCCCTGCGCGCATCACAAAAACGTGATGGGCGCTTTCCTCTGGTACGGTATGTGGCAGACCTGAGCGGATTGGAAGAAAAGACCCTCGAAGCAGGGCTGATCATGTCAAAACTGGACGAAAACGCCACCTGGAAAGACTGCGCCGCTTTGGACAGGACTGATGTTTTGAGCGTAACCGGTCTGGGTGCGTTCGTTGTCGCAGAAGATATGCCGGCAATGAAGAGCAGACTTGAACAGTTGGGCCTTGACACCCAAAACGCTTCATATGCTGCACGCGAGCTGCCGAGCCATTTGAGAATGTTCGCCAAAATAGTCATCGTGACAGGCAGCGCCCAGGGTTTTGGTGAAGGGATCGCGAAAGAACTTGCCAAACAAGGGGCACACCTTGTCATCGCTGATTTGAATCTGCCATTAGCCGAAACGGTCGCCGCGGATTTGAACGATACGTATGGATCTGGCACGGCAATCGCCTGTGGCGTGAATGTGAGTGACGAGTCTTCTGTTGAAGACATGGTCAATGACACGGTGCTTTATTTTGGAGGTCTTGATCTTCTGGTCAGCAATGCCGGTGTTCTGCGTGCAGGCGGACTTGAAGAAATGGATGTAAAAAGCTTTGAATTTGTCACTAAAATCAATTACACCGCTTATTTTATCTGCACGAAGTACGCGACCAGACCGATGAAGATTCAAAACAAGATTTCTGCAGACAGTTACGGTGACATTATCCAGGTCAACTCAAAGTCGGGGCTTGAAGGGTCCAACAGGAACTTCGCCTATGCGGGCGGGAAGTTCGGCGGTATCGGCTTAACGCAGTCTTTTGCCAAAGAATTGGTAAGCGATCGTATCAAGGTCAATTCGGTCTGCCCGGGCAATTTTTACGAAGGTCCACTCTGGTCTGACCCAGAAAAAGGTCTTTTCAAGCAATACCTGGAAGCAGGCAAAGTTGAAGGCGCCAAATCGGTTGAAGATGTATATAATTTCTATATCAACCAAGTGCCGATGCGCAAGGGCTGCAGTCCGCTTGATGTGGCGCGGGCCATATTTTACCTGGTAGAGCAAGAAAACGAGACCGGGCAAGCCGTGCCAATCACAGGCGGACAAGTCATGCTCAATTAAAGAAATTTTCGAAGAACACAAAATTTTAAACAAATACGAAAGGGAAAAATTATGGCAACACCAGTAATTATGCCGCGTCAAGGTCAATCCGTCGAAAGCTGCATCATCGGAGAATGGCACAAAAAAAAGGGTGACGCGATCAAGGCAGGTGACAATCTTTTCACTTACGAAACAGATAAAGCAACTTTTGATGAAGTGGCCAAGGTTGATGGTGAACTCATCGCTGTCTTCTTCGCTGAAGGGGACGACGTGCCCTGTTTGTTGAACGTATGCGTCATCGGTGAAACAGGTGAAGCCTGGGAGAGTTATATTCCCGACGGTGCGACTCAGGATGGTGCAGGTGCGGCTGCCTCTGTGGAAGCAGTGGTCGAACCGAGCTCAGAACCGGCTGTCCCGGCTGAGCGTGTAATGGCACAAGTTCATGAAACAGCAGCAGTTGCATCAGCAGCCGTGGCGGTTGACACCCGTAACATGGCCATCAGTCCCAGAGCACGTAACACCGCAGAAAAATTGCATGCCGACCTGCGTTTTGCCAGTGGGAGCGGCCCCAATGGAAGAATAATAGAACGCGACGTCAAAGCTGCCATTGCGGCCGGACACGTAGCCACCGCGGCTGCCGGGATGGATTTTGCTGCCGGTGTACAAGGTACAGGCCTGGGAGGCCGCGTCAGAGTGGAAGATTTGAATGCTCCCGCTGCGGAAATTCCTGCTGTCGCCGTTTCTGCTGCCATTGAAGGTCCTGAATTTGAAGACGTCAAATTGCCCAATATCCGAAAAGTCATTGCCAAAGCCATGCACAATTCAATTTCCAGCATGGCACAGCTCACGCTCAATTCCAGTTTTGACGCTACAGACGTGATGGCTTTCCGCGCTCGCATCAAAAAAGCAATCGATGCAGGTCTGGATGAAAAACTGGGCTTCAGTATTTTGAAAAAAGTACCTACGTTCAATGACATCGTGCTTTATGCGGTGACGCGCACGGTTTTACAATTCCCTGATTGCAATGCCCATTTCCTGGATGACAAAATGCGCTATTTTAAAAACGTCAATCTGGGTGTCGCGGTGGATACGCCCCGCGGTCTGATGGTCCCTGTGATTCGCAATGCGAACAAACTCACCATCAATGAAATATCAGCCGCCGTGAAAAATCTTGCCGCAGCGGCTCAAGGCGGCACCATCAGCCCTGACGATCTCAAGGGTTCTTCTTTTACCGTGACCAATCTCGGCTCTTTGGGAATCGAATCGTTTACTCCTGTCATCAACCCGCCTGAAACGTGTATTCTGGGGGTAAACAATTTACAAACCCGCGTGAAAGAAGTGAACGGTCAACTTCAGTCTTATCAGGTCATGGGATTGTCTTTGACGATCGATCATCGTGCAGTGGACGGCGCTCCGGCTGCTCGTTTCCTGCAAGCCCTGGTAAAAAATCTGGAAAACTTCAGTTTGCTGATGATGGAACATTGATTGAAGGCAGTCACAGACACTGAAAGCTCAGAGGAAAAGAGGAATAAAAAAGTATGTATGATTTAATTGTCATCGGCGGCGGTCCGGGAGGGTATCTCGCCGCTGAGCGCGCAGGCCACGCCGGACTGAACACTTTACTGATCGAAAAACGCAGTTTAGGCGGTGTCTGTCTCAACGAGGGCTGTGTGCCTTCAAAAACCTTCCTGAATTCAGCTAAGGTTTTTGAACATGCCAAGGATGGTGGGGCCTACGGTGTCAGCACCACCGGTGCCAGTATCGATCAAAAGGCCGTCGTTAAAAGAAAAAATAAAGTCGTAAAGACCTTAGTTGCCGGTGTCAAAGCCCAAATGAAGGCCAACCATGTCACAGTCGTCAGTGCAGAAGCCAAGATTGAAGGTAAAGGCAGCGAAGGAGGCTTTAAGGTCAATGCGGGCGGTGAGAGTTATGAGGGGAAAAACCTGATCATCGCGGCAGGATCAGAGGCCATCGTACCGCCGATTCCCGGTGTCAAGGAGGGCGTTCAGGCCGGTTACGTTTTGACCAATAGCGAAATCCTGGATCTTGAAGTGATTCCTGAAAAGCTCGTGATCGTGGGCGGAGGGGTCATAGGTCTGGAAATGGCGTCCTATTTTCAAACAGTCGGCAGTCAGGTGACCGTGATCGAGATGCTGGACCACATCGCAGGCAGTGTTGATCAGGAAATCGGTAAACTCTTACAAAAGAATTACGCCAAAAAAGGCATTGAGTTCAAGCTCAACTGTAAAGTGGTCGGCGTCGATAAAGATAAGGTGAGATACGAGGAAGAGGGCGTCGAAAAGTCCGCAGCTTCCGACTATGTTCTGCTTTCGATCGGCCGCCGCGCTTCAACCCGCGACTTGGGCCTTGAAAGTTTAAACATCTACACCGAGCGTGGACACATCGTTACCGATGACAATGGACGTACCAATATCCCGGGTGTTTACGCCGTGGGTGATGTCAACGGCCGCTGGATGCTCGCACACGCAGCATACCGTGAAGCGGAAGTGGCGGTCTCAACGATTTTGGGAAAAAAGGACGTGGTGCGCTACAACGCCATGGCTTCCGTCATTTACACCAACCCTGAGGTGGCCTATGCGGGTGAATCAGAAGAATCGACTATCGCCAAAGGGATCAATTATAAAAAAATTGTGATACCGATGAGCTACTCGGGACGTTACCTGGCCGAAACCGACAAAGGAGACGGCATCTGCAAGTTGATTGTCGATGTAGACAATGACCGCCTCATCGGCTGTCATTTGCTCGGTTCGTATGCTTCGGAAATCATCATGTCCGCTGCGATCCTGATTGAAACCCAAATGCGCATTTCCGACATCAAAGAACTCATTTTCCCGCATCCTACCGTCTCGGAAATTATCCGCGAAGCCATTTTCATGCTTTGAAAGAAGCTTGATTTTGCCAAAGAAGTTAAGACTACAAACATAAACAAATAGAGTTCCGGCACGCCGCAAGGCAAAAGAAAGGTGGAAAAACATGCCCAAGTCACAATATGTAAACCCTGAAGAGGTCCGTAAACCTAGTTTTATCAAATTCAACGATATCGCGGTCAATCAGTACCAGAAATCTGTCGCTGACGAAAAGGCCAACTTTACCAAAGATGATTTCCTGCGTATCTATCACGATATGCGAATGATTCGCGAATTTGAAGAAATGCTCAACTTTGTAAAAACCACAAACGCATACAATGGTATCGAATACAACAATCCGGGTCCTGCGCATCTTTCAATCGGTCAGGAAGCCGCAGCTGTCGGACAAGCCTATCACTTGACAAAGGACGATTTTATTTTCGGTTCACACAGAAGTCACGGCGAACTGCTCGCTAAGTGCTTTTCTGCCATTCACAAAATGGATGACGCTGAATTGCAGAACATCATGGAAAGCTTCATGGATGGTGTCACCTACAAGGCGATGAAAGAAATGTCCAAAGATCGTGAGACCACGAAGAAGATGGCCATTTCATATATCATTTACGGCACACTGGCCGAAATATTTGCCAAAGAAACCGGCTTTAACAAAGGCTTGGGCGGCTCGATGCACTCCTACTTCCTGCCTTTCGGCGTCTTTCCCAACAACGCGATCGTGGGCGGTTCCGCGGATATTTCCGTCGGCGCGGCTCTGTACAAAAAAGTTAATCGCAAAGACGGCATCGTAATTGCCAATATCGGCGACGGATCACTGGGCTGCGGTCCGGTCTGGGAAGGCTTCATGATGGCCGCCATGGACCAATACACCACGCTCTGGGAAGGCGACATGAACGGCGGTCTCCCCGTCATGTTCAACATCAACAACAACCAATACGCCATGGGTGGACAGACCCGCGGTGAAACCATGGGCTATGAATTTCCCGCCCGTGTCGGCGCAGGTGTCAATCCTCAACAGATGCACGCTGAGCGCATCGACGGTTTCAATCCTTTGGCCGTTATCGAATGTTACAGCCGCAAGCTGGACATCCTGAGAAAGAAAGAAGGCCCCGTATTACTTGATACCGTGACCTACCGCTATTCCGGACATTCTCCCTCAGACGCCAACTCCTATCGCTCCGCTGATGAAATTCAAGAATGGCGCGATAACGACCCCATTCCTAATTTTGCCTCGGAAATCGTGAGTAATAAAATCGCGACACAAGCTGAAATCGACGCGATTGATAAAGAAGTGGTCGACGTAATCACCGCCGCTATGAAACTGGCTTCTGATCCTGTCGCCTCACCGCGTATGGACCTCAAAGCAGATCCGGCTGCCATCGAGCGTTTGATGTTCTCCAATGAACACAAAGTTGCCCTCAGTGACGCGAAACCCGACATGCTGCAGACACGTGAGGAAAATCTACGCGTCCAGCAGCTGAGCAAAAAATCACGCTACGGATTTGACGCGGATGGTAAAGCCGTCTCCAAGAACAAGGTCTATCAATTCCGTGACGGTGTTTTTGAAGCGGTGCTCGACAAATTCTACGAAGATCCTACTTTGATTGCATATGGTGAAGAGAATCGTGACTGGGGCGGGGCTTTTGCCGTTTATCGTGGCCTGACTGAAGCGGTACCTTATCATCGTCTGTTCAACTCACCCATTTCAGAAGGCGCTATTATCGGTTCAGCGGTCGGATACGCGATGGCCGGCGGCCGTGCCCTGGTGGAATTGATGTACTGCGACTTTCTGGGACGCGCCGGTGACGAAATTTTCAACCAGCTGCCTAAATGGCAGGCGATGTCAGGCGGGATTCTGAAAATGCCGGTCGTTGTCCGTGTCTCCGTCGGTTCCAAGTATGGTGCCCAGCATTCACAGGACTGGACCTCTCTGGCAGCCCACATCCCGGGCATTAAAGTCTGTTTCCCCGTTACCCCTTACGACGCCAAAGGCCTCATGGCGACCGCGCTCAATGGCACCGATCCGGTCATTTTCTTTGAAAGCCAACGTCTCTATGACGTCAGCGAACAATTCGTCAAAGAAGGCGTTCCTGCTGAAGCTTACGAGATTCCTTTCGGTGAGCCGGCTCTGCGTCGTTCAGGTACGGATGTCACCATCCTCACCATCGGCGCTACGCTCTACAGAGCGCTCGACGCGGCCAAAGAAATGGAAGCCAAGTACGGCATCAGTGCCGAGGTCATCGACGCCAGATCAATGGTGCCTTTCAACTATGACATGGTCATCGAATCGGTCAAGAAGACAGGAAAATGCATCGTCAGCGGTGATGCCAGTGAAAGAGGATCCTACCTCAACGACATGGCGCGTAACATTGGCGACCTGGCCTTTGATTATCTGGATGCACCGGTGGTTGTCGTGGGCTCCCGTAACTGGATCACTCCCGCATTTGAGCTTGAAGACAGCTTCTTCCCTCAGCCGAGCTGGTTCATGGATGCTTACCATCAGCGTATTGCCCCAATTGAGGGCTATACTCCCGAACAAAACTACACGGACGTTGAAATGCTCCGCCGCAGCAAGTTTGGAGTCTAAAATTGAGAGCTGACTGAACGTGAAATTCGAGGGCAGGGGAGAAATCTTCTGCTCTCCTTTGTTCGGGCTCATCCGCATCTAAGCAATAATCATCATTGCAAAATATTTATTGGCAAAAGCCATGAAAGCGAGACCTTTGGACATGTACGACGCGAATGTAACAGATCTTATCCAGCAGCTCTACGATACCGACGTGAATGTGCGTCTTGATGCGCTCAAAACCATTCGTACGGAAAAAGACAAGGACGCGTCATTTTTCCCTCAAGCCCTTGACGACGTCAATAACCACATTCATACGAAGTATTCTTTTTCACCCTACACTCCGACCGCCGCAGTTTTCAAATCCATGGAAGCAGGCCTGGCGACTTGTGGAATCATGGACCACGACAGTGTCAGCGGTGCGCGGGAGTTTTCAGAAGCAGGTCGAATTTTGGGTATTCCCACGACACAAGGGGCAGAAGTCAGAGTTTCACTGAAAGGAAGCTTTCTTGAGCAGCGTCGAATCAATAATCCTGATCAAGACGGGGTGGCTTATCTCGCCTTTCATGGCATTCCGGACAGCGCTCTGGAGGCGACCACTGCTTTTTTGGCACCCATAAGAAAGGCCCGACTGGAGCGTAATCACCTGATGATCGAGCGTTTGAACGCTCTCGTATCGGTTCCGGAACTGCATATCGATTTTGAACGCGATGTGGTACAAAAATCACTTTATGAAATCGGTGGAGAAATCACCGAAAGGCATTTATTACACGCTCTTTCTGAGAAGTTGATTGCATTTAAAGGCAAAGGTCCGGCACTTACGGAATTTGTGCGTGTTCAACTTGGACTTCCGGTCAATCAAAAAACCAAAGCACAGCTCGATGATCCCGAAAACCCCTACTATGATTACGACTTATTGGGACTGTTCAAGGGTTACTATGTCTCTGCGTTTTATATCGACGCGACAGATGAATGTCCGCCGCTCAGGGAAGCGCTTGATTTTGCCGATCAACATGGCATCATTGCCGCCTATCCGTATCTTGGAGATGTAACCGCTTCAGTGACCGGTGATAAAGCAGCCCAGGCTTTCGAGGATGCTTACCTCGATGAACTCATGCAGCTTCTGAAAGAGATGGGCATTAAAGCGATCACTTACATGCCTTCACGAAACAACAAGGAGCAGATGCAGCGGTTGATAGGTCTTTGTGACAAATTCGGTTTTTTCCAAATCAGTGGTGAGGACATCAATCAGCCTCGTCAGAAGTTTATTTGCGAGGCCATGCGTGAGCCGATGTTCGCGCACCTGACGGATGCGGCCTGGGCACTTATCGGGCATGAACGGGCAGCGGCAGAAGATCTTTCTAAAGGGATGTTTTCAGGCGAAACGATTGCGGCCTATCCTTCGCTGCAGGAGCGCACTGCGTATTTTAAAAAATTAGCTTTCGAACGTTAGAAAATAACGCCTTTGCTGCACAAACGAATAGGGGAGAGAATTATGGACAAGCAAGTAAAAGTATTGGCATTTGATTTCGGCGCATCCAGCGGCCGGGCGATGTTGGGTAGTTTTGACGGGGAACGAATCGTTTTAGAGGAAGTACATCGCTTTTCAAATGATCCGGTGATCGTTAACGGCACCATGTATTGGGATACTTTGCGCCAATTGTTCGAAATTAAGCAGGGTTTGATCAAAGCAAAAAATACGACTTCATTCTCATCCGTGGGTATTGACACCTGGGGCGTTGACTTCGGCTTACTCGATGAGAAAGGCTTTTTACTGGAGAATGCGGTCCATTATCGTGATGCTCGTACAAAGACCGCGGTCGCAGATGTGGCGAAAATCGTTCCGGATGACGAACTCTATGGGCGTACCGGCATTCAGTTCATGTATTTCAACACGATCTACCAACTTTACGCTCTGCAGCAACAGCGCCCTGAGATTCTCGAACGTGCGGATTGTGCTTTACTGACCCCCGATTTGATGGCTTATTTTTTAACTGAAAAAAAACAAAGCGAATATTCCATCGCATCCACCACGGCCCTGCTTAATCCCTGGACCAAACAGTGGGACAAAGAACTTTTCGAGCGCATCGGCATAAAACCTGATCTATTCCCCGAAGTTGTGGCTTCCGGTACTCCGCTGGCGCATCTTTCGGAGGCCCTTTGTAAAGAACTTGGTTTAAAGCCTGTTCCGGTCATCAGTGTCGCTTCGCACGACACGGCTTCTGCCGTGGTTTCTGTACCGGCCAAAGAAAAAGACTTCATCTACATCAGTTCAGGAACCTGGTCACTCATGGGAATCGAGAGTGATCACCCTTTGATCGATGAGCAGACTGCCGGTCTAAACTTCACGAATGAGGGCGGATACGGGGGGAAAATTCGCTACCTCAAGAACATCATGGGCCTTTGGTTGATTCAGGAAGTCAGAAGACAATGGATCAGAGAAGGTATGAATCTGAGTTACGCGGACATGGAAAGAGAAGCCCTGTCCAAACCTGCTTTTGTCAGCTTTATTGATCCGGATGATTTGATTTTCGCCCCACCCGGAGACATGCCGGGGCGAATCAAGCAACGCTGTCAGGAAAGCGGCCAGGTGGTCCCGCAAGATGTCGGAGCCATCGTGCGCTGCATTTATGAAAGTTTAGCCTTGAAGTACCGCAGCACCAAAGAAAAAATCGAAGAGGTCGTGGGTCACCCTTTCAACACGATGCATGTGGTGGGGGGTGGGACCAAAGACGGTTTGCTCTCACAATTTACGGCCAACGCCTGTAATGCTCAGCTTGTAGCCGGGCCCATTGAAGCCACGGCGATGGGAAACTGCGCGGTTCAGCTCATCGCGACCGGTCACATCAGAGATTTGACCCACGCCAGAGAAGTCATCAGTCATTCTTTTGCCACGCAATTCTACGAACCGAAAGAGACCACGGCATGGGATGAGGCCTACGCCAGATTTAAGAAAATCTGGGGATAAAGCTTTGTAAGTACTTACTTGAGCTAGCCGCTTGTGCCAAAATAAAGCAAAAAGGCTGGGATAATTCACCGGCTATGAGTTAAAAATGAGGAGGATACTATGAAAGATCCAGTTCTTGTCGTTCTGGCCGCCGGTATGGGCAGCCGCTATGGTGGAATGAAACAGATTGATCCGGTGGGTTCCAATAATCAACTCATCATCGACTATTCGATTTATGACGCGCGCCGAGCTGGTTTCAAAAAAGTAATTTTTATTATCAAACATGAAATCGAAAAGGCGTTTAAAGAAGCCATCGGTGACCGCCTGTCCAAAATAATGGATGTCGAGTACGCCTACCAGCAGCTTGACGACGTGCCGGAGGGCTATACCGTACCGGAAGGACGGACCAAACCCTGGGGCACCAGTCACGCCGTGCTGGCGGCCAGAGACATTATTGACAGTCCTTTTGCCGTGATCAACGCAGATGACTACTACGGACCAGAAGCATACAAGGTGGTCTACGATTACCTGCAAGCCCATCAAGAACAAGCTTACGAGTATTGCATGGTTGGATTCAAGCTGAAAAACACGGTGACAGAACATGGTTCTGTCGCACGAGGGGTCTGTGTGGCCGGCGATGACGGTTATTTGGCCGACATCAATGAGCGCACGCGCATCGAGAAATTTCCCGATGGAATCAAATTTACTGAAGATGAGGGACAGACCTGGACCGTTTTGCCCGACGACACGCCTGTGAGCATGAACCTGTGGGGGTTTAACCACAGTGTATTACCTGAGATGATGAGCCAGTTTGCAGTGCATCTGGACCGCATTTGTGCCGATAATCCTATGAAAGGCGAGTTTTTTATTCCTTTGTCCGTCAGTCAGTTGATTCGTGAAAATAAAGCCCGTGTCAAGATTTTGACAAGTGGAGATACTTGGTTCGGTGTGACCTACAAAGAAGACAAGCCGCATGTTGTAGCCGCAATCAAAGAAAAAACAGCTGCAGGCCTATATCCCGAAAATCTATGGGCATAAGCGACAAACAGCGTTCAGACCGTAAAGATCCCGACCGGAACAATCAGGTCGGGACTTTTTTATCAAATTTTGCGCAAAATCACAGCGGATTTCAGATCAAAGCCAGAACGCGGCCCAGTGAAATGAAGAAAAACAAAGTAATTGAAGAAAATACAGATGTATAGACCAGCAGTTGAGCTGAAAGTTCGGCATCTTCATACATTTGTTGAGCCATGGTGAAAGACGAAACCGCTGTAGGTGAGGCAAATAGTGCCAGGAAGGCGATAAGCGCTTCGGATTGAAAATCAAGCATGATTGCGGCCGACAACGCGATGAGCGGTACGAGGAGAAGACGAATGAGAACAGTAGGCAGCAGATATTTGAGATATTTTTTCCCGGAAGAAAAATAGAATTGACCCCCGAGAACAAGTAATGCCAGAGGGGTGGCGGTTTTCGCCAGGCTGCTCAGAGCAGGAATAAGGAGTTCTGGGATGTGGAGATTGAATTGCTTCAGAAAAATTGCCAGGACGCATGCAATGATCAAGGGGTTGGATAAAATGCGCTTTATTACTTCGGAAAACTTGAAATCATTTTTGCCATAATAGGAGAGTATGAAGACCGCCAAAAGGTTGAATAGCGGAATCACCACAGCAATGATGATTTCCGTTAATCCACTTGTCTTTCCATTGAGCAGCATCGCTGAGAGGGGAACCCCGTACAGCACAAAATTACTGCGGAAAATGGCCTGAATGATCATCCCTTTTAAAGCGGGGTCTTTTACGGATTTGGCGGTGCCGAGCCAGGCCAGCAGAAAAATCAGCAGGATCATCAGCACGACGAAAACAAGTTCTCGCCAGGGCAGCTGAGTCAGTTCATCCGTTTGATAGATATTCATGAAAATAAGTAAGGGCAAAAGAGTCTTGAAAATCATGCCGTTCATCTGCGCGAAGCTCCGGGTGTCGACCCAGTTGAGGCGACGGATGAGATAACCCAAAGCGATGGGCAGCAATATGGGCAAAAGCGCCGAAAACGAATAGATCAAGACATCCATGACGTCACGCTCTCTAACGAATATGCGATAATATCAATAATTACGATAGCGAAAGGGTTTGGCATGATTGATTTATCCGCTCCTTTATTTCCTGTCGCATCCGCTGCGGAGGAATTGATTTTAAAAGTATTTTGGTGTGATCAGCTCACGGCAGACGCTGAGCAGGCGGGGGGAATCGATCAACAGCGAAAACTGTTTCTGACCGTTCGCCAAATTGCAGCGCAGCTGAGCGCAATGGACCATTTTTTTGCCTACACGACTGTCGCCACTTTGATCCTTCGCCTGGAAAAAAAGCAGCTCATACGCAGACTATCGGGGCCGGGAAAAGCCATCAGCTTTGAAGTGACGCTTTCATATTCTGAGTATCGCGCAGCCATTTTTCAAGCCCTGTCTAAGCGGTATCCGCAGCCGCTTGAGCCCGACCGGGCGGACGGACTCAGTCAGGCATGATGATTTGAAAGTCAGACTTGTTCCAGGGCTTGCGCAATGTCAGCGATAATATCTTCTTTCGCTTCACAACCGCATGAAATTCTCACCAGGTCAGCTGACACACCAGCCGCCAGCAGTTCGCTGTCACTTAATTGGCGGTGTGTACTGCTTGCCGGGTGCAGCATGCAGGTACGTATATCTGCGACATGAGTGGCAATCGCTCCGAGTTTAAGACTGTCAATGAATTTTATGGCTGCAGCACGACCGCCTTTGATACCTACGGTAACAACACCACAGGTACCCTTGGGCATGTATTTTTTAGCCAGCTCATATGAAGGATCGCCTTCAAGTTCGGGGAAACTAACCCAGCTCACTTTGTCGTGTTGACTCATGTACGACGCGACAGCACGGGCATTTTCTACGTGACGAGGCATACGGAGGTGTAAGGTTTCCACACCGAGATTGACCAGAAAGGCGTTGTGGGGTGAGGGAATCGCACCTAAATCACGCATCAGCTGAGCCAGAATTTTTGCGTAATAGGCTGCTGCGCCAAAGGCCTCCGTATAAATGATGCCATGGTATGAAGCGTCGGGTGTGGTCAGTTCTGAAAACTTATCGGCCTGCGCATTCCAGTCGAATTTCCCCCCGTCGATCACAATACCGCCAACTGAGGTCGCATGCCCGTCCAGATATTTAGTGGTTGAATGGATAACAATGTCAGCCCCCCATTCCAAGGGACGAAAGTTAATGGGGGTGGGAAAAGTGTTATCGATGATGAGCGGGACACCTTGTTCGTGGGCCACTTTGGCGAACTTTTCAATGTCCAGTACATTTAGGGCAGGGTTGGCGAGACTTTCTCCGAAAACCGCTTTGGTATTCGGCTTGAAAGCAGCGGCCAATTCCACTTCGCTGCAATTTGGATCAATGAATGTGAAATCGATACCCATGCGGCGCATGGTGACGTTGAATAAATTGTATGTTCCACCGTAAATGGTTGAGACACTGATGACATGGTCGCCGGCTTTAGCAATATTGAAAATGGCATAAAATGATGCAGCTTGTCCGGATGAGGTCAAAATCGCTGCGACGCCGCCTTCCAGTTTGCAAATTTTACTCGCGACCGCATCATTGGTAGGGTTGGCCAAACGCGTATAAAAATAGCCGGGAACTTTTAAGTCAAATAAGGCAGCCATTTCCTCGCTGCTGTCGTATTTGAAGGTGGTCGACTGAATAATTGGGAGCGCGCGCGGCTCACCGTTTTTGGCTTGATAGCCGGCCTGGATGCAATTGGTCTCGATGGAATATTCACTCATAAACAGTACCGTCCTTCTATTTCGCATGCTCGTTTGTAGTAAAGATTAATGTGGACAATTATACACCATCAGCTAAATATTGTTGGCAAAACATAAAACGATCAAGTTATCAAAAAACGCCTCTTTTGCGACTTGTTTGCTTTATTTGATACAAGTACTCAAAAATTTGAATCGAGAAGCCTTATTCAGACCCGAATACTGGCATAATATAAAATGTGTGGACTTAAAACTTAATAATATTGACAATATAACCAGATGGATCTAGAATGTAGACAAGCTCCAGGGAATACCAAAGGTAAAACCGAATGGAAACCGCCGTAGGTACTACGGAAGACGAAATGGTGCAGAGGGACATAAAGCCTAAAAGACTAAAGTAAGAATGATTCGTATAGACAAATCGAGTTGAAACATGGACACGAAAACAAGACGAGTCGAAAACGCAGCACACCGGAAACAGTCGATAGAGAAAAGGTCGTCGCTACACAAGTCAAAACCAGTGAAATAGAAAGTCGAATTTTGAAATCTGGAAGAAACTAAGTAAGAAACCGAAACTAAAAAGCTTGGAATCCGAAAAAGCGATAAAGAAGTTTGCAGTAAGTCAGACGATAACGGAACAACTCGTACAAAAACCAAAATAACGTACGCTAGGCCGGGTAGAAGAAGACAGAAACAGATGAAAGCGAAAAGTGGAAAACAGAGAGTAGAAAGCAACCAACTGAGACAAAGAGACTAAAGACCTTGAGTTGAAGTAACACTGCATTGGTAGAGATGAAAAAAGTTTCGCATAAAGGGTGACCAACAAGGTGATAAATCGGGTTCGCTGGAGCGATTTTTAATGGACTGGACCTCTGGGTTTTGCCTGACCCGGAGGTCTTTTTTGTGTAAACAAGGGGTAGTCATGAATCCGTGGCGTAAAGAAAACTTCAACGTCCTTTTTACAGAAGAAGAAATCGCGGCGCGTATCAAAGAATTGGGCCGCCAGATCAGCAGAGACTATGAAAATATCAAAGAACCTCTTCTAGTCATAGGTATGCTTCGTGGTTCATTGTATTTTATCGCAGACCTTACCCGGGCCATCGACCTCCCGCTTACCTTTGATTTTATTGGAATCAGTGGTTTTGATCCTAATGGCGGGCTGAGCAGCATGAGCATCACCAAAGATCTGGTCGTGAATATTAAAGACCGTCATGTACTTGTGTTGGAGGAGATTATCCGAACGGGCTTGACGACCAGCTACATGATGCAGTTTCTTGAGGACAGAAAACCGGCCAGCTTGACATTGGCGGCTTTTTTGGCATCAGAAGATCAACTTTTGATTGATTTACCCTTGAAGTACACAGGCTTTGAGATCGACTATACGCGAGTCGTCGGATACGGTATGGATTTTCAGGACAAAGCCAGAAATCTTCCCTACGTGGTTCAGCTTGAAAAAGAAAAATTGCTTAAACTTTTCTAGTCATCGGCGAAGGTTTAAAGTCCAGTTAGTTATTGGTGACCGTTTAAAGTTCATCGACTGAAGTAAACTGGATTATTCCGGGATTGAGCGCCTCTTTTTCGAAGTGGATTTTTCCGGAACGAATCGTTTCTTTCATCAAGTTGAAACAATGGTCTTCTCCATTAACGCCAGAATCTTCTAAAAAATAACGAAACCAGCGATCGCTTGCTTCGCTGACCGGAATGTGATCAAGAGATTGCAGATAGTAGCGGTAGGCACTGTCCTGCTGAATTTCATCTCCCAGATAAATATGGCAAGCCGCGAGGCGGTCGCAGACCGATTCGACGATATAGCGCAGCGGCATGTCAATCGAGCCGTAGCGTCCACCGCCTTGAGGATAATCAGTCCAGTATTCTACGTGATGTTTGTTGTGTCCTTTATGATGCAGCCATGCCTTGGAATAACCTTCGCTGCGCCTTTCCAGATCGTTGGGGCTGCGTGTGCCCTGAAAATATCTGGCTCCGGAGACAAACTCGACCGGCAGATATTTTGATAAATCATGACGCAGACCCTGCCAGAACAGCCCGGACTTCCAACAAAACGATATGACCATATGGCGATGTCTGGTAATAGTAAGGAAGTGAGCCAGGGGACGAAATGCCATTTCAGTTCTCCACTTTCAATTTTTCATAAACATCAGCCACCAGTAAAGTATGAGCCTTCCAGTGTTCGTAATCACTCTCGGCCGGGTTGCTGATTGCAGTTACAAAATCACGCCATTCACTTTCCAATCGATCCTCCAATTCGGGCCAGGGACAGACAAGAGAGTTAACATTGCTCGTGACTTCTCCAAGGTAACGGCTTTCGGGTTTGGCACTTAAATGACCTTGTTCGCCTTGCAAATAGATGCCGTTTTCGCCATCACAATCTTTAGCCCCGAAACACAAGGCATGAAAACCGGGGTAGCTCAGAACAACGACCCCGCTGGAATCGACCCCGTTGAAGCCGCGGTTAGGGTAGTACTTCAGCTCCTGCGGGCGTCCAAAAAGTCCCAGGGCCAAATGCACATTGTAAATATTGATGTCTCCCAAGGCGCCTCCGGCGTAAGCGGGGTTGAAAATATTGCTGATTTCGCCGGCCAGATATTTAGTGTAGCGTGCGGAATATTGTGAGTAGTTGGCGTAAAAATGGCGGATGGGTCCGAGCGCTTGGTAATTGTTTTTAATGTGCCTGAAATTCACGTTGTGAATCGTCGTGATCGCCTCAAAAAGCAGGCAATCGTGGTTTTCAGCACACTCGAAAAGCTCTTCGGCTTCAGCGTAGGTTTGGACGAAGGGTTTTTCAAGCACGACGTGTTTACCTGCCAGCAGGGCTTGCTTCGCGTGTTTGAAGTGCAGAATGTTAGGTGAGGCGATGTAGACGACGTCGATTTTTGGATTGGCAAGCATCAACGCATAATCGTCGTAGGCCTTGGTTAAATTGAACGCTTTGGCCTTGCCTAATTCACGAGAATAAATGGCATAGGCTTCTATTTCGGAAATTTTGCTGACTGCTGCCAGAGTTTGAGCGGTTATCGAAGAGGTACCCACACAGGCAATTTTCAAAGACATCTTCATAGTCTCCTTTGCGTTATTTACTTACATTTCAGCAGTTTGCCGGGTTTTCGTCAAGCGCAGGCATCAAGCCTTGCCGTGAATGGCAGATTCAGAAAAATCCGCTTTCTTTTGCTATGATAGAGTAAAACAATTATACAGGAGAACAGCCCATGAAAATATATGATATCAGCCGCACGATTTCCGAAACGATGACGGTCTATAAAAACCGCGACAACAAGCGCATCCGCCGCAAGCTGGAATATGTATACGCCGAAAAGATGGTCAATGAATCGAGCCTGTGCATGAATTTGCACAGCGGTACACATGTGGATGCCCCCTATCACATGTTGGATGACGGTATTACGATGGACGAGGTTAATCCGGGCCTCTATTTTGGCAAAGCGAAACTCTTTGACCTAACACAGGTAGTGGAGACGATTACCGCCCTGGACCTGGAAGGCCTGGACATCCAAGCGGAAGACATCGTGCTTTTCAAAACGCGCAATTCTTTTACTGAAGACTACGATCCGAAATTCGTTTATCTCGAAGTTGACGCGGCTCAATTCCTAGTGGATGCAGCGGTTAAAACCGTGGGTATTGACGCGATGAGTCTCGAGCGAGACAAACCGGAACATCCGACGCATTCCATTATCCTCGGAGCCGGATTAGGTGTCATCGAAGATCTGCGTTTGGCCGAGGTGCCTGCCGGACAATATCAGCTGATGGCCATTCCTTTGAAGCTGGAAGGATTCGAAGCCTCACCGGTCAGAGCGATTTTGACTGAGCTGTAAAGTTCGTCGTTGCTCAAAGCAGAGCGTCGCCCCTGTCCTCAAGCCGGGCACCCAAGCATTTCTCTTGAGTTTGTCGAGGTGAATCCACGTATGCGAACTGATGCAGGGTCTTCTTTTTTATGCTTCGTAGAGCTTGCGAATTTTCTCCTGCACCGTTGCGTTACTCAGATATTCTTCGTAATCCATGTTGAGTCCATCGACTATGCCGGCGTTTGAGACGTGGATGACGCGGTTGGCGATGGTCTGGATGAATTCGTGGTCATGCGAACTGAACAGCAAGGCGCCTTTGAAAGCAATCAAGCCGTCATTCAAACTCGAAATCGACTCCAGATCCAGGTGATTGGTCGGATCATCCAGGACCAGCACATTCGCTTTGGAAAGCATCATGCGCGAAAGCATGCAGCGCACTTTTTCACCACCCGAGAGCACGGAAATTTCTTTGAACACTTCCTCACCGCTGAAGAGCATACGGCCCAAAAGCCCGCGCAGTGAAGTGTCGTCTTTCTGATCTTGCGGCGCGTATTGTCTGAGCCAGTCCAACATCGCTTCATCGCCTTCAAAGAAGGTCGAGTTGTCACGGGGCAGGTAAGCTTGTGAGGTCGTCACACCCCAGGCAAAACTACCGGAGTCCGCTTCCATTTCGCCCATCAGTATTTGAAAGAGTGTTGTTATCGCTAAATCACTCGTACTTGTAAAAGCCACCTTGTCTTCGCGATTGAGCGTGAAAGATATCTTGTCCAGCACTTTTTCACCCTCGATGGTCTTGCTTATGTCGCGCACCATCAGTAAATCATTACCGATGGCTCGTTCAGGTGAAAAACCTACAAAAGGGTACTTGCGGGAAGAAGGGCGGATGTCATCGAAAGTGATTTTATCGAGCATCTTTTTTCGCGAAGTGGCCTGACGGGATTTGGATGCATTGGCGCTGAAACGCGCGATAAAGCTCTGCAGTTCGGCTATGCGGTCTTCTTTGGCTGAATTTTGCTTGGACATCAGCCTGGCGGCCAGTTCGGTCGACTGCTTCCAGAAATCGTAGTTTCCGACGTAGAGGGTGATTTTGCCAAAATCAACATCGCAGGTATAGGTACAAACGCTGTTTAAAAAATAGCGGTCATGAGACACCACGATGACGGTGTTGGGATAGTTGATGATGAACTCACAGAGCCACTCAATAGCGGCGGTATCGAGGCCGTTGGTCGGCTCGTCGAGCAGAAGTATGTCTGGAGTTTTGAACAAAGCCTGGGCCAAAAGAACTTTGACCTTTTCTTGTTCAAGCAATTCGCTCATCAGTTTTTGGTGCTTGTCCTGGGCAATACCGAGTGACTGCAGCAGCGAGGAGGCGTCTGATTCGATCTCCCAGCCACCCAATTCAGCGAATTCCGCTTCAAGTTCAGCACTGCGGATGCCGTCCTCATCCGAAAAATCAAGTTTTTCATAAAGCGCATCTTTTTCTTCGCGGATATCGTAGAGCTTTTTATGCCCCATGACGACCGTATCCATGACCGTATATTCCTCAAAGGCAAAATGGTCCTGCTTCAATATCGCCAGGCGAGCCGTGGAAGGAATACTGATGTAACCTTTCGTCGGCTCCAGGGTACCGGAAAGAATGCGCAGAAAAGTTGATTTCCCCGCTCCGTTGGCACCGATAATGCCGTAGCAGTTACCCGCTGTGAATTTCATGTTGACTTCTTCATAGAGCAGCTGCTCGCCGAAGCGCAGGCTGACATTGTTAACAGTAATCATAATTAGTCCTTATCCGGTCATTTGGAATCAATGAACTTTTTCGTGTGGGAAAGCTGGCAAAAAACCATCCTGTAATTTAACAGAATAACGTCTGCTTGTCCAATTTTTGTCGAACCGAGGGGATTTCATAGATACATAAAAGTTCTCACGGTTGTACAATGTTTTTGTAGAAACATTCTTAGCACTCATCCGGAGGAAAAGCCATGAAGACAGCGGTCTTGTATTTCACCAAAACCGGTCACTCAAAGAAACTGGCCTCAGCCATCGCGAATGCTCTGGCCTGCCCGGCCATAGACGCGGCCACAGAACCCGAGCTCCGGGAACTGGACCTGCTTTTTATCGCAGGAGGTCTTTATGGGGGACTATCTGATCCGGGGCTGCTCAAAGCGGTGGACAAGATCAGCGCAGCTGAGGTGAGGGAAGTCGTCCTGGTCACTTCCAACATGGGTGAAAAACCTCAGGAAGAAGTACGCCGACGTCTTCTTGACAAAGGGGTCAGGGTCGCGCGTGAAGAATTCATTTGTAAGGGTGGATTTCTGCTCTTTTCCCGAAAATCACCGACAGAAAATGATGTTCAAAACGCAGTGGATTTTGCCAGACAACAGCGCTTAGCGAAAGAGTCCCAATAGTCTGTCCCAGAACGATTCTTGAACTTCGCTTTCAGGAGCTGCCTCCGCTTCAGCGGGGGCGGCTATTTCGGGTGTCATGAGGACAAACTGCACAGAGTTGATGGCTGCGTTTTGTGGGGAGGTAAAGGACTTCAGAGTGAATTCCCCACCGACCATTTTTTCGATCTCAGCGTTCATGCTCTCCTCAATTTTCGTATCGATGTCCTTGATCGAATCCTCAAACAGCTGTGTGCCACTCGCATAATCCGCAATTCCATTGCTGTAGCTTTGCATGCCGTCTTTATACTGGATCAGGCCGCCGGCGAGTGCCTGTACACCTTTACTGTAAGCGGTAACACCTTCCGCTGCTGAGGCAGCCCCACGGCTCAAGTCATCAGCTCCATCCTTGAGACTTGTTCCGGGGCTGCTGAGCTGGCTGATTCCGCTGTTTAGGGCGGACAATCCCGTATCCAGGCCATCGGTACCCGAAGCCAATTGGCTTACACCATCAACATAGGCCTTAAGTCCTGTGTCAAAGCTCGCGTATTCGCTTGACAGTGTGCTGATTCCGGCTGCGAGTTGAGGCAGCTGCTCAAGCTGTGACGCCAGGGCTGCGATTCCATCGTTGAGCGCTGAGTACGAGCTGACAAGGGTGGTAAGGCCGGTATTGAGTGCTTCAAGATTTGTGGAAATTTCAATCAAGCCTTCAGACAACGTGGCTAAGTTGCTTGCAGCCGTTGAGATACCGGAAGCAGCGGAATCGAGGCCGCTGCTCAGGTTTTGATAGCCTGTGAGCAGGTCCCCGAGACCGCTCTTCAAAGCACTTAGCCGGCCGCTGGTTTCAGCAGAGCTGCCTTCGATGTAGCCTAGCAGAATTTGTACATCAGGGTTGCCGGGATCGCCGAGGCCAAGCTGAGCGCTTAGTTCAGATCCGACAACCGGCGCGGGTATGACGAAACTGTCAAGTAAGTTCGAAAAGCCCGCGTTGGATTGATTTAAACCCGCTGCAATATTGGGTAAGGCTTCGGCGGCGTCAGTCAAACCTGACGAAAGGCCGGCCAGTCCTGCGCTTGTTTCAGTCAACGGACCTGTAATGGCAGTTAAACCCTCACTCGTAGCTTTCAGCCCCTCATAAAACGCCTGAGATCCACTGACTAAATCGCTGAGTTGAGCAGCGCTGCCGCTGTCCGGAGTCTGGCCTCCGCTCATTAGGGCCGCCATTTGTGCCAGTGCGGCAGCAATGTCGGATGAGCCGCTGCTCAGACTGTCACCATTGACTTTGAGCGCATCAAGACCATCTGTGAATTGCCGGAAGCCCGTTAAAACCTGGTCGCTGCCGCTGCCAAGCTGAGCTACTCCGTCGACATAGGATGACAGCCCTTGGCCATACTGAACGATGCCGTCTTTTAAATCGCTCAATCCGCTGGCGAGTCGTGGCCCGTTGTTCGCCAGAGTTTGTGCACCGGACGCGGATTCAGCAGCTCCGGAAACGAGTGAATTGGCACCCTCAAGGAGCTTTTGGGCACCGCTGTTAAGTTCAGCCACCCCGTTGTGCAAGTCAGCGAACTGGCCTGTAAATTGTGTCATGTCCGGCATCTCGAATTTTAGTTGGAGCGGCACCGCACTGATCTGTAAACCCGCCATAGAAAAATTCTTTATGTCCGCGGTGAAAACGTACTCAGCGGTCTGGCCGGGCAGGACCATCCAGTTGATCACTTTATCGCCGCCGGCATTGGCGATGGTCGCACCCTCCGCCAGCAGATTTATGGCTTTCTCCGCATTAACCGTCATTGTGATTTGTAAGACGAAATTTTTAAAGTATACTTCGTCCACTTTGGGGTTGCGGTCAATTATCATGCGCATTTCGAACGCACCGGCCCGGCCCGACAGACCGGACGCGGGGATGCTTTGGCCGTCCAGGCTGTACTTGATGTTGAGGAGCCAGGGCAATTCTTTGGAACGCATGTTTCCTTGATAATAAAAACGACCTTGCTCGGCGCTGACCGCGATGGTCCCGTTTTTATAATCGATGGGATTGGTGTTGCTCAGATTGAGCACTTCACTGTAGTTGCCTTGATCCAGGACGAGTGACTTTTCAGGCAAAGTGAAAGCATTGACCACATAAACCTGCTCGACCGTGCCGTCTGCCAGCAGCTTCCCGTAGACCACTTCGTCTTTGGGCGGAGCAAGAGCCTGAACAGGATTGGAAAGTAAAGCAGGAAAAATCAAAGCGGCACAAAGAATTGCAATCAGGAGCTTTGAGCCACGATGTCTGTGCTTGAGTTTATTTGATTTCATTTTTGGCCTCCTTTGAGGGACTTTCGTCTGTGAACATCTGCAGTGAATTTTTTTCAACGGTGCGAATCTCATCGGGATAAGCAAGCGAGACCGTCTCAATCTCAGCATTGTCGCTGATATAGTCGCTGTCGTCCAACTTGGGGACGGTAAACAATTTTGACTTGAAGAAAGAGGCCCTCAAGGTCGTTCGCTTGATCAAAGGATCCAGCAGGATCATCAATGCCGGTAAGAAGGTCGCCACCATCAAAAATGACAAGGACGCCCCGCGTCCCAATACCGTGCCCAGCTCGCTGACGATCGTGATGCTGGAAATCAATCCCAGGATGTAACCGATGACGGTCAGGATCAAAGCAGGTGGCAAAAGTGAGGGCAAGGTTTCAGCCAGGGACTGGGCCGCGGCTTTCTTTTTCGGGTAAATTTTCCGATTATCCATGTAATGCTGAGTGTACAAAATTCCGTAGTCCACAGTAGCACCAAGCTGGACGGTACTGATGACCAAATAACCGATATAACTGAGTCTCGTCCCCGAAAAATAGGGGATAGCCAGATTTATCCAAATGGATCCTTCGATGGTGAGCAGCAATATGAGAGGCAGAGAAATGGACTTGAAAGTGAACAAGAGCACAAGACCGACAGCCAGAATAGCCAAACCATTGACGATCGCTTCGTCCGTACGGATTGTATCGCGCATGTCCAGTGTACTGAAATTCTCACCGGCCAGATGGGCGTCCTGAGGATAAATCGTCCCGACCGTGGCACGGAGCTGTTCTGCGAGCTTGAAAGCGTGGTCTCCTTCCGGAAGTGAATGCGCGATCACGACCATGCGGCTGTAATTTTCGCTGCGCAGCTGCCGTATTTCAGAGGCGGGCAAAATTTCAACAGGAATCTGGGCACTGGTCATGCTGAGCAATGAGATCACCGATTCAACATCCGGGATGGCTTCCAGCGCGTCGAGCAGTGCTTGTTCCCTGACCGGATCACCGTTCGGCACAAGGATAGCCATCTGCAAGTTGTCTCCGAATTCTCGGCGAATCAATTCACGATCGCGCTCCTCACGTGAATCGCTTTCATAAGCTCCCATACCGTATATAAAATCATTTTCTTTCTGGGCCAAAAAAGACGGAAGCAACAGGATGCCGACCACCAGGAGGATACCCCAATGGATTTTTACAATGCCCCGACCGAATTTGGCAAAAGAAGGGGTGAAGGGCCGATGTGTTGTTTTGTCGATCCATTTGTAAAGATAGCTTGTCATGACCGGCAGGAATAAAATTACGGAGATAAGGCTGAAAAGGATTCCTTTTGCCAGGACAAATCCGAGGTCCGGCCCCAGCTTGAATCGCATAAAAACCAAGGCCAGAAATCCAAAAAAGGTGGTGAGAGCGGATGAGGTGATCGCGGAAAAAGCTTTCGTCATCGCCTTTTCCATCGCAGTCGCGGTGTCGAGACCTTCTTTGCGATATTGATTAAAACGATGCAGCATAAAAATCGCGTAATCCATTGAGACCGCCAATTGCAGCACGGCTGCCACAGATTGTGTGATGAAAGAAATTTGTCCGAAAATCAGGTTGGTCCCCATGTTCAAGACGACCGAAACGATGATGGAAATCAGAAGCAGCAGAGGCTCCAACCAGGAGTGGGTCGCCAGCAGCAAGATCAGTATCGTCAGCGGCACGGCAAAAATCATAATGGTGGTGATTTCGCTCGTGACCGCCATCTGTGCCTTGGCGAGTGCGACCAACTGACCGGAAACCGCACCCTCTTCGCCGGCGATCGTCTGGAGTAATTTGAGTGAGGCGGGTTGATCGCTGTCATCCACGGTGACCTGAAAAAGTGCGCCTTTGTTTTTGTAATATCCCTCAACCGTTGACGGATCGGCCAAATTCAAGGGTTTGTAGACATCAATGACATCGTCCAGCCACAAGACATCCGTGACGGAGGGACTGGCGGCTATTTTTTCTTTTAAGGCCAATGCTTCAGGCAAAGTGAGATCCGGGACATAAACCTGTACGTTGGGTATGGCCTGCTCAAACTCACTGCTCATGACTTCAACCGCGATGGTTGAGTCCGCTTTGGCGGGGACATAATCAGCCAGATTATAGTTGATTTTGACAAGTGGAATCATCAGAACACTTATCAGCAAAGCGATCAAAAAAAGAATGGCGACTAATTTACGGTGTTTTAAAACAAATTTGGCAATATGACTCAAATCAGGACCTCCCACATCCACAGCCGAGCTGTGTTAAGGTGCGAATTGACGAACCTAATATGATTATAGCCAAGCTGCTTGAAATAATACAACTAGCATAGTTATTCAAAAAGTCAAACCACAACGAATTTATATGTTTTTCGTCCAGCCATCCATCCATCCATCGATAACGGGCTGATTTGAGATTGGTCTTCGGCTCGTGATATGATGAACTCACGAACGGAATACAGGAGGGGTGACCATGGATGAACTGAACTATCTTGAACTCATTGACTGTGCGATGGCCGCTCGCCGGCAGGCTTACGCGCCTTACTCGCAATATCAGGTAGGTGCTGCGTTGCTCGGTGCTTCCGGGAAGATTTACAGCGGCTGCAATGTTGAAAATGCGTCTTACGGTGCCAGTATTTGTGCGGAACGCAGCGCGGTGCTCCAAGCCGTGGCTCAGGGAGAACTTCAATTCATGGCACTTGCCGTGAGCGGCGGTCTCATGGATCAAACAGACGAGAAGCAGGATCTGGCTTTCCCTTGCGGAATCTGCCGTCAGTTTTTAGCGGAATTTTGCGAAGCGGACATGCCCATCATCATTGCGCGCTCCGAGACCGATTACCAGCTCAGCAGCATGAACGCCCTGCTGCCGGACCGTTTCGGTCCCCGCAATTTGCAGCATTAAGCCATGTATTTTTACATCGCGGATACCCATTTTGGCCATGAAAACATCATCAAGCTCTGCGGAAGGGGCTTTGGCAGTGTCGCAGAGATGGACGCGGTCATGATCACGCGCTGGCAGGAAAAAGTGCGCCCTAACGATGATGTGTTTGTGGTGGGTGATTTTGCCTATCGAAACAAAACCTCCGTCTCTACCTATCTGGAACAATTACCGGGCATCAAGCACTTGCTTGTCGGAAATCATGATTCGGAGCTTCTGGCGAACAAGAACGCGCTTGGGGCATTCGCATCTGTTGACAAGCTGTTGGAAGTGCGTGACGCGAGCATGAATTGTCATGTGACGCTTTGCCATTATCCCCTGGTGGAATGGTCGGGTTTTTACAATGGCTCTTACCACGTTTACGGACACTTGCACAATGTCAAAAAACAGAGTTATCAACTGATGAAACAAGTAGAGAGAGCGCTCAACGCAAGTGTTGAGATTGTGGATTATATCCCGAGAACTTTGGCGGAATTAATCGAATGCAACCGGGCCTGGCTTGATGAGCAGCAATAAACACTCCACAAATCAAGCTCGCCCGGCTTCAAGGGTCGAAATAATATTCGTTTAAATCAGAATGCGCTGTCATCCACCTCATCCAGGTATTTCTGTATCGCAGGCGTAACAGAAGCCAGGCAGCCCTCTGTGAAGGGATTACGTAAACCTGCCGCTTCGACCAGTTCGGTGAAGGGCTTGCTGCCGCCTAAATCGCAGAGGGCGAGATAGCGGCGCCATGTTTCTGCGGGCTGAGTTTGTGCGTCCTTCCAAAGCTGCAGAGCGCAGGTCTGGGCGAGCGTGTAATCAATGTAGTAAAAAGGCGCGTTAAAAATGTGGGACTGACGCATCCAGAAGCCCCCGCGTTCCAAAAAATCGATGTCGTCATAGTCGCGGGAAGGTAGAAATACCTGTTCCAATTCGTGCCATTGTGCTTTTCGCTCAGCCGGAGCTGCCGTCGGGTTTTCGTAGACCCAATGCTGAAAAGCGTCAACGGTCACCCCGTAGGGAATGAACAAGAGCGCTTCGGCCAGGTGATTGAATTTGAATTTATCGGTTTGAGGACCAAAGAAGCGATGCATCCATGGCCAGGTCAAAAATTCCATGCTCATTGAGTGGATTTCACAAGCTTCCATGGTGGGGAAATAATACTCAGGTACGAGCATGTCACGGCTGCGATAGACCTGGAAAGCGTGCCCCGCTTCGTGTGTCAGCACCTCGACATCACCGGCGGTCCCGTTAAAGTTCGAAAAAATGAAAGGCAGCTTGTAGTCAGGAATCATAGTGCAAAAGCCGCCCCCTGCCTTGCCTTCTTTAGCGACAAGATCAAGCAAATTTCGTTCCGTCATCACCTTGAAAAATTCTGAACTTTCCGGGGAAAGCTGGTCGTACATAATTTTGGCATTTTCTAAAATCCAGTCTGCATCGCCCTCCGGAACTGCATTTCCGCTGAGGAAGGCGAGGCTTTCATCGTGAAATGCGAGTTGTTCGAGCTTGAGCCGTTTAGCCTGGCGCTCGCGTAAGCGAGTGGTGATGGGCACGAGATCTCTTTTCACTTGAGATCGGAACTGTGCGACTTGCTCCGCTCCGTAGTCGGTGCGTCCCATGCGGTTGTAGCCTAGCTGCACGAAATTCTCATAACCAAGTTTCTTCGCCATGCGGTCACGCACAGCGACGAGCTCTGAGTAGATTTCATCGAGTTCAGCTTCATGCTCTGCGAAAAAAGCAAATTTGGCCGCGACTGCGGCACGGCGGGTACTGCGATCGATGGATTGAATGTAGGGATCGAGCTGGGAAAGGTTGAGGATTTTACCGTCAAATTCAATGCGTGCTGAGGCTAAAAGCTTGGTGTAGCGCGTTGTCAGCTGGTTTTCCTCTGCGAGGTCGTCCATGATTTCCGGCCTGAAACTTTCCAGGCTTACTTCTGCGATTTTGAAAAGGTGCACACCGTAGTATTTTTCCAATTCTGCGCGATAAGGTGATTGGCAAAGCGTTTGGTAATGCTTGTTCAAGAGGTCCTGCATTTGTGGATCGAAACGATCAAAAAAATTCTGCTCTTCATCGTAGAAGGAATCTTTGGTACTGATTTCGTGCCTTATGCTGGCCAGCGTTCTCATGGTATTAACATGACTAAAAATTTCGTTGAGGCGGGAGATGGCCGTGATTTGGCCCGCTGCATCTTCAGCTTCTTGAAATAAGCTCAACTGCGCATTGACTGCAGCGATCGTCCCTTCAGGTACAGGGCGTTGATATGGAAAATCTTGGAATTTCATGTTTATCTCCTCAACTGAATCATTTTTAACTATTGTACAATGAAGGCCGTGGAAATCAAAAAAAGGCTGCGCACTCGGCAACAAGCAACACAGAAAAAATTCACTAACTAAGGAGTATTATTTATGCACGAAACGAATCCAATAGAGCTTTCAACAATTGAAAAATTGACACTCGCGCTCATTTATCTACACTCGGTTGAGGATGAAGCTTCTGATAAACTTTTACAACTTGGTTTAATTGAGGAAGCGACTTTGAAAGCACCCAAAAGCTACAGCTTTGCAGTGCTGGACAACCTGCATCGCTACGGCTTGATCGATGAAGGAAAGTACAAGAACAAGCAGGTTACGCTGCTTGAAGAGGGGGCTGTTTTTGCCAGAAGTATCGTGGAATCCTTTGAGAAAGCTTAGTTCATAGGTCCGCGCCCGGGCTGTATTCATTTAACGCAAAATTTTCAGATCCAAGCGCTTCAGGCGATCGAACAGCAAGGTCCCGACCAGAGCCCCCACCAGACCTTGCCCGAGGTTCGCCGGTACAGCAGCCAGAGCCGCGACAGGACCGTAAAGAAAAATTTCAGCGAGATAATATCCGAGAACCATCCACAGTCCGCACATCAAGGCGATGACAAGAGGGTACTTTTTTAAGTGAGTACGCATTAAGAGGCCGGCCAGGGCACCTTCCAGCCCTTTTACGATCAGGGTGACCGGGACGTAGGCGGTATAACCCAGCAGCAAATCAGCCAGCGCGCTGCCGATGCCACCGGTCAAGCCTCCCATCAAGGGACCGAAAAAGAGCCCGGAAAAAATCAAGACCGCATCACCCAGGTTCACATAGCCCTGAGATCCGGGTATAGGGATGTGTATTAATACGGTCATCACAGTGACCAGGGCGATCAGGATTCCTGCCAGAGTAATTTTTCTCGTGTCGAATTTCGTTTTCATAGCTCAAGATTATAGCACCGCCGACCGCTCGTGTCTGATAAGCTTGTCATTAAAAATTAAGTAGTGGTTACTGCTCAACAGCCCATTTGAAAATCAATCCGTTCGAGGAGAAGGAACGAA